>JBDHXS010000257.1:0-8919 GCA_039810845.1 Runella sp.
TCGCCTGTGCGTTCGAGCAGGCGTTCTACAGCCATCAGAAGCAATTCGCCCGCTTCCATCTCTACTTCAAACGAAAACGGCATCCCCAATTCGTCCGTAAACGCACTTACTACCCGTTGCACAAAACTATCAATGGTCATTACGGCAAAATCGCTGTAATCGTGCAAAATCTGCTTAAAAACGCGGTCAGCACGCTGGCGGAGTTCTTTTTCGCGCAATAAATACGCCCCTTGGGGGTCTTTGAGGGCTTCGGGATATAATTCTCGAAGAATATCAGCCAGCATGGGGTCGTTACCACCATCGGCAAATACCTGCAAACGCCCCATAATCCGCTCTTTCATCTCGCGGGTAGCAGCTTTGGTAAACGTAATCGCCAGAATATGTTTGAAATAATAGGCGTTGTCGTTTTGCAAAACGAGTTTGAGGTATTCTTTGGTGAGCGTGTAGGTTTTGCCCGACCCTGCCGACGAACTAACGATTTTGAACATACATTCTATGAAGATAATGTACGCAAGTTAGCCCATTTATTTCGGCACCACAACCCTTTTGGAGATAGTTTGCCCGTCCAGATAAACCCGTATGAGATAAGTGCCATTGGACAATAGCCTTGGCAGAAGAAATGATTTTTCGAGGGTTAAAATATTGTTTTCTTGGGTAATGATTCTGCCCAGTGCGTCCAGCATTTCAAAACGCCAAGGTGAGGTATTTTGTCCCGTAACCTTAATAGAAATGCTCGATTCAGTGGGATTTGGGCTAATTGTGGCTGAAATACGTTCGCTCGGAGTAAGTTCTACGCCCGTAATTGTAGTATTGGGAGGAATCACCACCACGCTGTTTTGTCCCACTAACTTATCGGATAGTTCGTTGAGATAACATTCCAGATTGGTATAACCCTCCACACCCGTAAATTTCTTCGACAGTTGTGTCCCATTGTGGTCTTGTACGTTGGGATTGAGGCCGTTCGTTGTTTCCCAGTCGTTGGGCATACCGTCGTTGTCGGTATCAGCAGGAGCTGTGGGAGGAGTTGTAAAATCTAACTGAAACGCATCGTTGAAATAATCGGTGGCATTAACAGCCTGTGTGGCAATGGTATTTTGAGCAATAGGACTAAGGAGCCGTCTATCCATCGGGTCGCGGGGGAAAGCACCTACATTTTTGGTTGCGTAAGCTGTCATATCGGTTGCGGGCGTGGGGGTAATGAGCGGAAAAGCATTGCGCATAGTCAATCGCTGTGCCGTACCCAAGTTGGTATTCGGGGCGTTGGTATTATAATCATTACAACAATAAAACAACTGATAATCGGCATACTGAGCATAACGGTTCATGCGATTGCCCGAAACAAAAAGGCGGTTATTGGCATTGGCCAAAAAATCAAACGAAGCCAACGGGCCATTGAAAGAATTACGAACCACTGAGTAGTTGTTGGTAAAATTCATGTTCAATCGAAAATTGGTACAATCGCTTCCACCCGTTATACAAGAGTTGTACCACGTCTGAATCTGTTGGTCCCAAAAGAGATTCGAGGTGATTTCAATATTGAGCGGTGCCGAACTACAAAAAGGCGACTCGCACGACAACTCAGGAAAGCGCCCGCCAATACGATTCCAGACATTGTGATGAATACTTAGATTGTCTTGGGGGTGGTCGGCACGAGAATAATTGATGAGCATACCTCCCAAATTAAAATGCTCGCCGAGGGTTTCGGACAGCATACAGTTTTGCACCGTAATGTTGCGTGAGTGCGAAATTTGCACACTTTCGTCAATGGCATTGGCAAACGAACAGTGATCCACAATAACATTGGAAGCGCCATCAAGCCGCAAACCGTCGTCGAGAACGTAGCCTTGGTTGGGTAGGGTTTGGGAAGGTTTCGGACGTGAACGTAGATGCCGAATGATTACATTGCGCGAGTTGGTATTTTGCTCATAAATTTCGTCCAAAATAATACCTCTCACGATAACTCCCCCTGGCGAAGTTTGCCCCGCAATGGTCACATCGCCTTTGAAAACCTCCGCAGCGCAAGGAATAATACCACTGACTTTAAACAAAATATACTTAGCCCCCGCTTGATTGAGGCCGTATTGCAATGACCCCGCCCCTGAACAGTTGAGATTGGTCACGTAGTACACGCTTCCGCCGCGCCCGCCCGTAGCCACTGCCCCAAAGCCCTCTGCCCCTGGAAAAGCAGGAATCGTTTGGGCTTTTACCATTGAACTAACAAGGCTCAGTAACAAAACAAAAAAATAGTTTTTCATTGCCGTTGCGATTTTACGTTTTAACCCTACAAATTTCGGTTTTTTACGACAAAACAAGCCATTACAAAAACGACAAAAACCAGTACAATCGCGCCAAATTATCATTTAGGCGCGTTTTCTTGAAATTCAGAGGGGGTTTTTCCGAAATGTTTTTTGAATGTTTTTGAAAAATAAGCGGGGTCCGAAAAACCTAATTCATAGGCTATTTGGGCAATATTTTTGGAAGAAGTCAGGAGCAGTTGAGCTGCTTTTTCCAGTTTTATTTTACGAATCAAATCCGTGGGTGTCATGCCTATTTCTTCCTTAAATTGACGTTGTAATTGGCGCAAACTTACGTTGAGATGCTCGGCCAACTCACTGGGCAAAATCTCTTTAGAAAGGTTTTCTAAGATTAACTGTGTTGCTTTAGATTGTAGCGATGGTAGGGTAATAATAGGCTTCGCTACCTCTTCTATATAAATTTTTTCTGGGGTTTTGACAGCCACTTTTTGGTGGTTTATCCATCGAATACTTACCCACATAATCCCTCCTAACATTAAACCTATAAACGCCCATTGCCAAGCCTCCAACTTTGATTGAACTGTTTTCCAAACCGACGGTTCACCTTTCAAAATTGCCTTCGCCCACTGGTTCGGAAACCCAAAATCCGTATTACCGTTGATATCCTGAAAAACATAGTGAGGGATTGTTGCTTCCTCTGATAGAGGTCGAATGTCTAAAAACTCGTCGGCATCGTTGAGGCAAATGTCAATTTTGAACAACTCATTGGCCTTGGGTCTAATCCCCAACGCTGCCCAAGCAATCTGAAATTCAATCACATAACCCTCGTCGGTATCACGATTATTGTTGATGGTTCCTTCATAAACGGTTTTATAATCCATCACAAAACGCGCGGTCACGGTGTCTTTGGGAACGCGGTGTTTTTCCACTTTTATCAAAAACTTATCTCCCCCTCTAAAAACCGTTAGATTGCCGACACAATCCATCACCAATTGAAAATCATCGTCATCCATGAAAGAGCTGCTATTGTTTTGGGTATCAATATAAAACTCAACTCCGTCGTTGAAAGAAATACGAGGGCTGCCACTTTTGTCGTTGGCGAGGTCGGTTAGGTGTTGGTCTTTTACTTTAAAAATGCCGTATAAGTACGTCTCATCAAAGCCAAACGCATAATGAAGTACGTTATTAGATGTTGCTTCTGGGGATATTTGTTTAAACTCCAACATCGGAATAGCCCAATCGTTTGCGGAGGCATCAATCTGCGGAGGCATATCCAAATAGCGAATAGAAATTTGGGCAAAAGTCAAGCTTCCGACCAAACACAACGCTACTTGTAAGGCCAAATATTTCATAAAGTTGACGTAAATATTGCTTTAAACACCCATTGTTTTTCAAAAATAGAAATTGTTCTTTGCCCAACGTACAATTGAGTTGAGATTACTGAAAATTATCGTTTTTTTTGTAGAAAGTGGGGTATTTCTCCGTAAACTAAAGACCATTTTTCTTAACTCGACAATAAAAGTGAGATTTCCTCAAGCATAAATTATGCCCAATATCACACTCCGCAACGATATACGCCCTGGCGACATTGGCTATTTGACGTATTTGGCAGGGATACTTTATTCCCAAGAGTACGGTATGTCTATTTTGAACGACATAGAAGTAGCCTCGTTTTTAGTACATTTTTCTCAACACCAACGCTATGATAAAGAGCGCATTTGGATAGCCGAAACCCAAGAGCAGATTGTGGGGTCTATCATCGTATATGAAGAAGCACAAGGTATTGCCCATTTGCGTACCTTGATGCTTCATCCAATGGTACGAGGGCGTGGCTTAGGGCGGAGATTGGTGCAGGTAGCCGTTGATTTTTGTCGGGAAGTAGGGTACCAAAAAATCAATCTCGAAACCTTCGACGAACTATCAGCGGCATTACATTTGTACGCAGCGTTTGGTTTTCAAAAAACAGGCGAGCGTTTTCACGAAGAATGGGGACGACCCGTGAGAGAAATACAGTTTGAATTGGTTTTGTGACGGGTCAACACAGTTAGTAATTTGAAGAAATTTTACGATAAACTTTTAAGTTTCTCTACCAAAAAACGAACATCGTCAAAGTCATCCATTAATTTTTGTAAGGAAAGTTTAGGTAACAATTGAGTTGAGGTATGAATTTTGCGATATTTTACTTTTTTCCATTTCCCCTGTTTCTCTTCTTCAAAACAACCTAACAAGAAGCCTATAACATCATCTGGATTTAAAATGTTAATAGGATGTTTTCGGGCTAAATGAGTATCTAATTTTTCATCCCATGCCTCTCTTCGATATTTCAAATAATTAAATTCATTATAAATAATATCAGGTTGAGATATTAACCATGCCTCCATTTTTTGTACCATAAAAAATATAAACCCATCATAAGATGGCCAATTTTCAGCAGGCCTACTAAGTTGTCCACGCTCTATTTTCTCATCTGCAAAGGCAAAAAGATTCTTCTTATGTTCGGCTGCATTTTCCCCTCCCCAATCTTTGTTTAATTCCTGAAAGTCAAGAACTACATACGCAGGTACATTGAGATACCGGGAGATAAACTCTACAAAAGCGGGAAACGTCTGCTTGTAACCTCCGCTTGGATATATGTCAAAAATTACTTTGAGATTAGGAATTTCTTGCTCAAACAGGCGGTATAAAGCAGTTTGCAGTAAAATTGCCTCTTCCGTTAAACCTGCAAATACCCCCGTTAGACTTTGAGAAGGAGGCCCTCCTCCTTCAAAAAACACAGTAGCTTTCATTTACCCCCAACGTCTGCCTCCCAACAGTCCACTTAACCATAGTTTTCCAGGCAAAAACTCACCTATCCAACCGTCAAAATCTTCCTCCGATTTAGTTGTAATCAATGTTTGATTTTGGGTATTTTTTTCAAAAATCCAAACATCATCTAATTCAAAGCAATTTAATAACATAGGCGAATGAGTTGCTATAATAAATTGCTTTCCTGATTTTACCCCTTCACGGATAACCTCTGCCAATATACCAATCATATCAGGATGTAATCCAAGCTCTGGTTCATCAAAACAAATCAATTCCCCTGCGCTTGGATTATAAATGATTGATAATAAAATCAGAAATCGCAGAGTACCATCGGATATACTCTCTAAGGGAATATTTCTGATTAATTGCCGTTCGGTTAATATAATTCTAAAATTGCCTCCGATATAATCAAAAGTTATATTCTTAAAAAATGGATTTACTTTAATAATAGCCTCTTGAATTTTCTCGAAAGCCAAAGGATATTTGGCATTAATGCGCTGAAAAACAAGCGACAAATTACTCGCATCAAATTGAAGTGTATCTTCCGCTAAATCTTTATTCCACTGACGGGCTTTGCTATTGATAGTAGTATCAAAATAAGTATAAACATCTATAGACTCTATTGCTTTACGAATTAAATAGAGTGGAAAAAAACGTAATGTATCAGTACCTACCTGATTCAGAACTAACTCTTTTTCATCAAAAATCTCAACAGTATTCCTGTATTCTATTGACTTGGTATTCCCTTCACGCCAAACAAGTCGACTTTGCCCATCTTTCCGTTCTGAAATAAAACCTTTGCCGTTTTGCATATTTAAGTATACAAAAGGGGATTTTCCATTAATCCCCTCATTATAAACCCGTTCTGAAAGAAAATAGGAAGATTCATTACCTAAACTATGAATAATAATTTCGTAAAATGGATTATTAGGAAAAGTAAAACCTTTATCATCAATAATTGAGTTGAGATAATCTTTATCAAATTCAAAAATCAGTTTAATATTTTTGGATGTTTCTTGCGAAAAATTAGCCACAATCTGAAATCCACCCCACATATTGAATGTTTCCTGAAAGCCATTTTTGCTCTTGATAGCATTATTAAGTAAACTGAATGCCTTAATAAAATTGGACTTGCCACTCCCATTAATACCTACTAAGAGATTCACGCCTGCGTTAAGACTTATTTTCTGTGGAGGTTTTATACCGAAAAAATTTTCTAACTCAATACTCTTAATCATTGAATATATATCAGTAAAGTACTCTACAAAGATAGTCAAAAGACAAATAACTACCTTCCATGCTTCTCAATTAAACGTTTTCATACAAAACTGTGTTAATTTAAAATCGAAATACAGCAACCACCTCTAAAGCACCACCTCGCCTTTGAAAGCACTTGCCCACCTCAACAAATATTTAGTCAAATACAAGTGGTACCTGATTTTGGGTACAGTTTTCACCATTATTTCCAACCTTTTTGGCATTATCCCCGCACAATTGGTGCGCTACGCCCTCGATTTGGTCAAAGATACCCTTGATGTGTATTTTCTGTTTGCGGGGTCGTCGGTGCAATCTCAACTGTACGATGTTTTTGCGTTTAGTATTTTGCTGTTCGGGATTCTGATTTTGGTCATGGCTTTGCTCAAGGGCATCTTTTTGTTTTTGGTGCGTCAAACCCTCATCGTAATGTCGCGGCACATTGAGTACGACCTCAAAAACGAGATTTACACTCATTATCAAACACTTCCGCTGAGTTTTTACCGCCGCAACAACACAGGCGACCTCATGGCTCGAATTTCGGAAGACGTCAGCAAAGTGCGGATGTACGTAGGGCCTTCGATTATGTACGGTATCAACCTCATTACGCTCTTTATTTTGGTGATTAGCTACATGGTGTCGGTCAATGCCAAGTTGTCATTTTATGTATTGCTCCCGCTACCGATACTTTCTATCAGCATCTATTATGTCAACAACATCATTATGAAGCGTTCGGAGGCGTTGCAGGCGCAGCTTTCCAGCGTTTCTACTTATGTGCAAGAGTCGTTTTCGGGCATACGGGTCATCAAAGCCTTTGTACGCGAACGCGAACAAATCCACAATTTTGTGACTCAAAGCAACGACTACCGCAACAAATCGCTGAGTTTGACCCTCGTGGACTCGTTGTTTTACCCCTTTATTGTGGTTTTGGTGGGTCTTAGCAACGTCCTGATTGTATATGTAGGTGGGCAAGAAATCATGGCTGGACGACTTACCCCTGGCAATATCACCGAGTTTATTTTGTACGTAAGTATGCTTACTTGGCCCGTGATGGCTTTGGGCTGGACTACGAGCCAAATACAAAGGGCAGCAGCATCGCAGGTGCGTATCAATGAGTTTTTACACACCAAAACCGATTTGGTCTCGCAGAAAAACCTTGAGCATAATATCAAAGGTGGAATTCAATTTAAGAATGTATCGTTTGTGTATCCCGACACAGGCATAAAGGCCCTCAAGGGTTTCAATCTCACCGTAAAAGCGGGCGAAACGGTGGCGATTTTGGGTACGACTGGTTCGGGCAAAAGTACCGTAGCCAACCTCCTCACGCGCTTGTATGACCCCACCGAAGGCACCATTTTGATTGACGATATTCCGCTCAAAGATTACAATATTCAGTCGCTACGCGGACAAACGGGCTACGTGCCGCAAGACGTGTTTTTGTTCTCGGACTCTATCGCCCAAAACGTAGCTTTTGGGGCTACCAATATGTCGTTTGAACGTATAGAACAAGCCACCAAAGATGCCGACCTCTATGCCAACATCAAAGATTTTCCCGAAGGGTTTGAAACCCGTGTGGGCGAACGCGGCATTACGCTTTCGGGCGGACAAAAACAGCGGCTTTCCATTGCCCGCGCTATTGCGCGTAATCCCAAGATTTTGATTTTGGACGACTGCCTCTCGGCGGTGGACACCCAAACCGAAAACACCATTTTGACCAATCTCCAGCGTATCATGCAAGACCGCACATCGGTCATTATATCCCACCGTGTATCATCGGCCAAACTGGCTGATTTTATTCTGGTATTGGACGAAGGGCGGGTAGTAGAACAGGGCACGCATAACCAACTCATCGAACAAAACGGCGTTTACAAAGAACTCTATGAAAAGCAGTTGCAAGGGGAGGAAGTATAGCGCTCATTGGGATTGGTAGTACCAACAGTACACCTAAGCAATACTATACCAATAGTACCAAGCAATCTTAGATAAACCTAAATAAAAAAAGCACGACTGCACGGGCAGCAGCCCAGAAACTTTCCTATATTTGATAGTTGTGTGTAAATGTAAAAAACCGTTTAACTTTAAAATTTAATAAAATGAAAACAAAAACTGCAAAGCTTTTAACGACAACATTCATTGCCTTATTTGTAATGACAGTTAGTTCAGAATTAATAGCAGAAGAAAAAAACTCGACTGACTTGAAAGAATTCAAAATCACAATTGAAAAGACTGACAACGGACTTAAAATGCAAAGTGATAAGGGAAGTGCTTGGATTGATTTGAGCATTAGTCTTGGGAACAACAAGCTACAAGCAATCGACGAATATGGAATGACACAATTAGGGAAAGTAGCAACTAATAAAAACCCTAAACTTGCGGATTACTTATTTACAATTACCAAGACAAAAGACGGAGTTACTTTAACGGGTATCGAAGGAACAGCTTGGAAAGAATTAAGTTTTTCACTTCAAAAAAATGGTAGACAAGTGATTGACCAATTTGGAATGACGAAATAAATAGGAAACGCCTAAAGAAAATAGCTAAGCATTCTTGATGGACGAAGGCCAAGTCATAGAAGCAAAGTTTAACAAAGCCTTTGGTAGACAAT
>JBDHXS010000258.1:0-8913 GCA_039810845.1 Runella sp.
TGTTTTTTTGACATCATTTTGAGCAAAAACATTAGTAAACAACAATAAAAATATAAATGTGAGTATCTTTTTCATGTTCGTAGAGTTATTTAGCGTTCAACAGTACTAATACTAAACCACTATTTCCATCTGAATCAGTTAGAGCCTTTCCAATGATTGCCCCTTTGGCTTTACGATAGCTTTTTACCTTCATCGCAAAACCTTCTGTATTAGAAGTTGTCAGGAAATCGCCTGCTTGTATCTTGCCAATAGCTTTCACATATACTCTTCCAGATAAAGCCACAGGCACAGCACCATCAGCAATACTTTCTGTTTGACGTAACATAAGTCCTGTTTTGATCCCATTTGCTCCACTTACTACTCCTACAATTCGTTTGTCATAAGCTACATTTGAGGCAACCACATCACCTTTACCCGAAGTCGAAACCGAAACAACAGTACCTTCTTCTAATTTTCCAGATTCAAAAGGTGTACTAAAATATTCTGCTAAATCAGAACCACCTACTATTTCCAGTTCGTCAACCCTTATACGGCTTCGGTCAGTATTATTATAATCAGCATCCAAAAGCAATGAAGTAGTGGTAGTTGAGTTTTTCATATAAATAGCAGCCCCTCTTCCTGTTCCATGAGAGCCCGTTATAAAAATAGCACCATTGGCTGAGCCGTCCTTATACAAAGCGATTTCTCCAGCACTTCCATTGCCATCTCCGAGTACTTTTACGCCCGGATAGGTAGCATCTCCAAACTCTGTATTGCCACTGCCTGTTATCGTCATTCTTGTGAGAGAATTTGTCCTAAAGCTCATTTCATTTGATGTTGGAGCATAGATAATCTGTCCCTTATCTTTCCCAAGAGAGCTGCCAAATAAAACTCCACCGAAATAATTGCTTCCTGACAATATATTTAAATATGCTGCTTTTGTATCTTCTATTGCTAAGACAGAACCGGAGAACGGCGTAACACTTGCATCTGAAGATTGGATATGAAATTTTGCACCAGGAGTGGATATGCCAACACCAACAAAACCAGCGGACGTTATCCTCATTTTCTCCGAATTATTTGTCTTTACAATCAAAGGCTGAGCATCAGATGTACCTATGAAATTTGAAGCGGAATTTGTCCCACTATTTCCTGTAAGCCCCCAGCCTAATGGAGAAGAACCCCCTCCGCCAGTTTGTTCGGGTGTGGCTACACGCCATCTACTTTTTTGTCCGTCATAAATCAATGCTACGCCTCCACTTCCAACTGGGAAATCAGTACCGTTTGGTGTCATAATTCGGTTAGCTGCACTACTTAAAGAATTTTCATGCTGAATCGTTAGTTGGCCAGTTGTAGTTGCACCAGTTGGGTAACCGTTAAAAACATAGACAACTACCCCGTCTTGCCCGTCTGCCATACCACTAAGCGAACCACCGCCTTCAAAAATTACAACTGAAGAATTATCTCTTGGGTAGTTAGGCCATCCACCATTTACAGTTTCTCTTTTATGTTTGCGCAATGCTATATCAGACGTCACCTGTAATCCCGCAGGTTGTGTACTTCGAGGGTCAAGCGTAATACTTTGCCCAAAAATCAACATTGAACTACTCAATAAAAGGAGAAAAATAATAATTCGTTTCATTGTTTTAAAAATTTAAAAGGTTTATAAATCACTTAATTACACGCTTGGCTATCCTACGTTTTCGTCTTGATACTTCTACTTCAGCTCCATCTCTCATGCAGATATGGGTTTTGCTTTTTCGAAGAATATAGTGTCGATTAAGCAAGTGGCTTTTATGCACTCGCACAAAACTTTCGGCCAAGAGCGGCTCATAAAAGCTGATATTTTTGGAAGTGAGTAGCTTACGTCCATCGGCCAACACAAATCGTGTATAGTTACGCTCTGCTTCCAGACGAATGATGTCGCTAACGCATAGGTGTACACTTCCCCTTAAAATAGTAATCACTTGTTCGGGCAAGGCTTGCCCCATCAGCTGCGGTGGTAAAAGAGGTTGATACATGTCTTTATTTTTTTATCCAAACAACAAGCCCAGCACGGCTACTACCACGGCTACCAACGATAACAAAATCACCAAGTACCAGCGCCATCGTTGTTGTTTAGGTTTCATAAGACAAAGGTCGGCGGCGAAAGCAGGCCAAACATCCCCTAATTAGGGTATATTGAACACGTAGAAATACGTGTTTTATCCGTTTTTCAATAGATTTTTGGGTAGGGAGCGGAAAAAAGCTGGAGTAAAATAGTTCACGAAGCCATTTCTATTTAAAAACAAGAGGGCTGCCAGAATCGATTATCTGGCAGCCCTCTTGTTGACTTCTGTATTTTTGCAATAGTAAATCAATCTCCCTCCCTCACCCCTGCCTCTGGCTTCAACACATACACATCCAACATAGCCTTGGGGCGGGCGAGGTACTCTCGGAGAAGCGTTTTGACAGAATAACCGTCAGGAACATCTTGCGCAGCAAAGCCAATAGCATCCAGTCCTTCATGACCCGCCAAGTAAAGCGCCCGGGCATTATGAAAATTTTGAGAAATGACAGTAACCCGCTCTTGTCCATATACTTCATGGCATCTGATGACAGAGTCGTAGGTTCGATAACCTGCTGTATCCAGCATCATCGCATCTTCAGGAACTCCCAGTTTGGTGAGAGCTTGTTTCATGGCTTTGGGTTCGTCGTAGGTTTCGGCCTCTTTATTCCCGCTCAAAATCAGGTATTTCACCTTGCCTTCTTTAAACAAAAGTGCAGAAGCCTCCATACGGTACTTAAAAAACAGATTTTCTTTTCCCTTGGTTACATATTTGCTTGTTCCCAATACTAACCCTACATCATTGGAAGGCAGTGATTTTAGATCAAAAAATACTTTATTACGCGTGGCATCCACCACAATCCAATTACACAACAATACCATGACTACCACCCCAAAAACTGTCCAGCATCCCGCCTTGATGAGTTGTTTCATCAGCGAAACCCTTAAACGTCGCGAGTGACGAATGGCCTTGATATGTAAAAGTGCGGCTTTCAAAATGGGTATTTCCTAAAATAGTCCTAATTGTCCATTTTCATCGGTTGTAGTGCCAGTTTCGTCCTCTTCATCAGATTCGGCAACGGCATTGTTTTCCATATTTTCTACTACAGGTAAAGTTTTCGTTTCTGGCAAGGAATCAATCTGCTTTATTTCCCTGATTTTCAACGGAGAAACTCGATTCCCCAGCGCTTTCCAACCCCGAACATCCACAAAACCATCTAACCCAATGACTTCCTTCTGGGTTTCTGTTTTGCTTTTTTCTATTACAACTTCCATGCGAGGATGCGCGTCGGTCGAAGCAAAAATCAGTTTTGAACCTTTGGTATCTCCGATAAACGAAAACTTCTTGTCCAATGTCGTGGTTTCGATTCTAAAGCGTTTGGCAAAATAATTTTTCTGTAACGCTTCAAAATACACCACTGTAATGGCTCGCTCAGGCACAAATTTCTCCAAGTGAATCAGGTCTTTCGGTTCGTAGCGATTCGTAAGGTCATAACCCGTCAATTCGTACATTCCATCTTTATAGAGTACCAAAATCATGTCGCCATTGTCGAAATTTCCCAAATATCGTCCGCGCTCGTCACGGTTCAGGCGTCCCAATACACTATCGTACCACATATCCACGCCTCCCAGTGTAGAAGCCCCTGCTGACTTAAAGGCAATTTTACGGACGGGATACTTGGTCAGTACATTTCCCATAGCCGAACGATTTTTGACACTCAGCTGAGAAAAGTTAAAATCAAACACTTTGATACGTGCCGTACTTTGGGCAGTAAGGTTAACGGTGATTACCTCTGCCTCCCCGTTATCATTGGCACTAAAGTAAGTAATCTTAGATTTGTTTGTTCCTAAGGTCACATCATATTCTTTGTCGCGGGTAATGCCCGTCACAGCAAAGCGTTTGGCATAACTAACCCCCGATTTTCCGTCCAAGTAAGTCAAATTATATACCTTACGCTCATCATTTTTCTTAAATACGGCTACATAAATAATGTCTTTCCCCACAAACACCTTATCTGCAATTCGAACAATTTTATATTTTCCATCACGTCTAAAAACGATAACATCATCAATATCAGAGCAGTCCATGACATACTCATCTTTTTTCAGTGCATAGCCAATAAATCCTTCCTCCCGATTGACATACAGCTTTTGGTTGGCGGCAGCTACTACCGTGGCAGCTATTGTATTGAAAGAGCGTATTTCGGTACGACGTTCGCGGTTTTTGCCGTATTTTTTCAGTAAATCTTTGTAGTAGTTGATGGCGTAGCGCGTCAGGTGTACCAAATTGTCTTCTACTTGGGCAAGCTCAGCCTCCAATTTCCGCATGGCCTCGTCGGCTTTGAAGGCGTCGAATTTGGAAATCCGTTTGATCCGAAGTTCAGTCAATCGCAGAATGTCTTCCTCAACGATTTCTCGGTAAAAATCAGCCTTGAAGGGCGTCAATCCTGCATCAATGGTCTGGATAACCGCCTCGAAGGTTTCGCACTCCTCAATGTCACGATAAATGCGGTTTTCAATAAAAATCTTTTCCAGTGAACTGTACAACAGCTTTTCTTTCAACTCAAAGCGTTTGATTTCCAGCTCGCGTTTGAGAAGGTGTACCGTTTGGTCGTTGCACGTTTTCAGAATGTGAGAAACTGTCACAAAATGGGGTTTCTCATCAAAAATCACACAAGCGTTGGGCGAAATACTTACTTCACATTCTGTAAAAGCATACAGGGCATCAATGGTAATGTCGGGCGACACGCCAGGTGCCAAATGAATCACAATCTCTACGTCTTTGGCCGTGAGGTCTTCTACGGCCTGCATTCCCTTTTCAGGTTTCTTTATTTTGATTTTCCCTTCTTCGCTGGCTTTGATGATTGACTCTTTGATGGAAGTGGTAGTTGTACTGAAAGGAATCTCCCGAATCACCAGCGTTTTTTTGTCCAATTCCTCAATTTTGGCACGTACACGTATTTTCCCCCCTCTTAGTCCGTCGTTGTAATTAGTGACGTCAATGTATCCTCCCGTTGAAAAATCGGGATAGATTGCAAATGGCTGACCTTTCAGAATGGCAATGGAGGCTTCGATGAGTTCCACAAAATTGTGGGGCATGATTTTGGTCGAAAGCCCCACTGCAATCCCTTCTACACCCATGGCCAACAACAACGGAAATTTGACAGGCAACGTAACGGGCTCGCGCTTGCGACCATCGTAGCTCATTTGCCATTCGGTAGTATCTTCGTTAAAGACCACGTCGTTGCCAAATTTAGAAAGCCGAACTTCAATGTATCGTGCGGCCGCCGCACCGTCGCCCGTACGAATATCGCCCCAACTTCCTTGGGTATCAAACACCAAATCTTTTTGCCCCATGTTTACCAACGCCTCATTGATAGAAGCGTCGCCGTGGGGGTGATACTGCATGGTAGATCCGATTACATTAGCCACTTTATTAAAACGCCCATCATCCATTTCTTTGAGGGCATGTAGAATACGCCGTTGCACGGGTTTTAGGCCATCTTCGATGTTAGGAACAGCGCGCTCTAAAATGACGTAAGAAGCATAATCCAGAAACCAGTTTTGGTACATATCCGCCACCGCCAATTGGTCATGGAGTGTATCGTCGTTAGGGTCTTTGTCTTCAGGTAGGGTGTCGTTAATCTCGCTCATCGGTAAGTGTTGCGTGATTCGCCATGTTAAGGATTTAGGGGTTGGATTACAAAGCCAATAGCTAAATCACTCAGGGTAAATCACATATTTTTAAAACGTAAATATACAAAAAAATGCGCAAATATTACCGTTTAAGCCCATTCTATGCCTTTTTTTAGTAACGAAAGCGTTTGAGCTTCACGACTTTCAGAAACAGCTTGATAGTCGTACACCCATCCTGCTAAAGGGGGCAAGCTCATCAAAATGGATTCGGTACGTCCTCCTGTTTCGAGGCCAAATTTTGTACCCCGATCCCACGCCAGATTAAATTCTACATACCGCCCGCGCCTTACTAACTGCCATTGTTTCTCTGCTTCTCCGTAGGCAATTGATTGATTTTTGAGCATCAGATGTGTGTAGGTTGGTGCAAAAGTTTCGCCTACGGCTTTGACAAAATCAAAAAGTTTCAATTTATCAGCCTCCGACTCAGGTTTTTGGTAATCGAAGAAAATCCCTCCTACTCCCCTGGTTTCCTGACGGTGCGGAATAAAAAAGTAATCATCTGCCCATTTCTTAAATTTAGGGTAATAGTCCAGATTATGCTTGTCGCAGGTATTCTTCAGCTGTTGATGAAACCACTGCGCATCTTCAGCTACCACATAATGGGGCGTTAGATCTATGCCACCACCAAACCAGCTGCTACCGTTTGACATTTCAAAATAGCGAACGTTCATGTGAATAATGGGTACCATAGGACTGACGGGGTGCATCACAATCGAAACACCTGTCGCAAAATAGTCGGCTTGCTCGGTGAGATTCATTTGACGCATCAATGCCTCGGAGGTTTGCCCTTGGACTTGTGAGAAGTTTACGCCTCCCTTTTCAATGATATTTCCTCGTTGGAGAATACGGGTACGTCCTCCTCCCCCGCTGTGGTGTTTCCAGTTATCTTCTTGAAAGCGTCCCTGTCCATCAGCCGTTTCCAGGGCTTGGCAAATTTGGTCTTGCAGGGTTTGGAAATAAGTAGCAATAGTCTCTCGCATAAATCTTTTGTTCCCCCTTTCCCTAAGTGGGGAAAGGGCTGGGGATAGGGGTTAAAAAATCAAATAGTACTCCTTTAATAAAGCCCGAAAGCCCTCGGAATACTTACCATCTGTATCGTGAATATAGAGCGTTTCGGTAAAAGGCTCGGCTTTTTTTCGTTCAAAAGTAGTAATCTTCCGAAAAATAGGCTTCCCTTGGCCTGAAAAGATGTGTAGTTGTCGTATGGGCCACAACCCACACACCGCCAGTAAATCGGTCAGTCGTTGGGTTTCGTACGGAGGCAATAGCACCACAAAACGCCCATTTTCTGCCAATAATCGCGCTACGGTCGAAGCCAAATCGCTCAACGAAAGGGTTTCGGTGTGCAAGGCACGGTTTCGCTCTTCGCGTGGAGAAAGCAAATGTTTATCATAAAAAGGAGGGTTGCTGATGATGAAATCATAGTGAAAGAAGTCAGGAGTCAGAAGTGAGGAGTGCGGAATTTCCTTTATTTGCTTCCAATCCTGAATGGCCGCTTGATGGACTGAAATCCGTTCTAAAAAAGGGCTTTGGGCTACATTCTCAACGGCTTGTTCCACATTTTGTTCGTCAATTTCTACCGCATCTATATGCATTTGGGGGTTGCGTTGCGCCATCATCAAGGCCAACAGCCCCGTCCCCGTGCCAATGTCGAGCGCATTTGTTACGCCCCCTACCTCTGCATAAGCCCCCAAAATACACGCTTCTGTGCAGACTCGCAACGCACTGCGGTCGTGCCATACGGCAAACTGCTTGAAACGAAAAAAGGGCATCGGAACTCGGGGCATTGGACAAACTCAGATGTTAATAGCACAAATTTACAGCAACTTATGAAAGCAAAAAAACGGCAAAACAAATGACTTTTAGGCCGTTTGGATATGTGACGAAAGCCGACTATTTTTGACTGCAAACCTGCACAGCCCTCATTTCGCCCACTAATAATGAACAATCCAAAACAAATACTACCCGCCGTTGCCGCCGCCATCTTTAATGACAAGGGTGAAATTTTATTGCAAAAACGAAAAGATGTCAATCAATGGTGTATCATATCGGGCCACGTAGAATTTGGCGAGACCATTGAAGAGGCTATTTTGAGGGAGATTAAAGAAGAAACCGATACCAAAGCCACCATCAGTCGTTTTATTGGGGTTTATTCTTCGCCGAGTTCGCAAACCTACACTTACACAGACCGAACCGTTCAGTACGTTACGTCCTATTTTGAAGCGAAATTGATTGGTCATATTTCTCCCCATTTTTCCAATAATGAAACGCAGGAATTGAAATTTTTTAGCCCCGAAAATATCCCTAACGACTTGGCGTTAATCAACCCAAATTGGTTGAGCGATGCTCTTGCCAAAAGTGAAATACCTTTTGTTCGCTAAACCCAACCTTGCTTATAAATGCAACTGATACCTATCAAAGAAAACCTTGAAGACAACGAAGATCTTTTGCAACACTCTTTGTTTCAGGAGATTGTGTCTATATCGGCAAATTTCTACCAAAGAGTAGGCTATGTAATCCCGTGGGTTGGGTACTTCGCCAAACAAAATGAAACGTATGTGGGGAGTGCAGGTTTCAAAGGCCCACCCACAAACGGAACCATAGAAATTGCGTACGGCACTTTTGAAGATTTCCAAAACCAAGGAATTGGGACAGAAATTTGCAGGCAATTGGTCGAATTAGCCATCAAAACCGACCCGATTGTAAAAATCACAGCCCGTACTTTGGAGAACGACGGTTATTCTGCTAAAATATTGATTAAGAATCATTTCACAGCCATCGGAACGGTCATTGACCCCGAAGATGGAGAGGTGTGGGAGTGGGTGTATGAGGGAAAGTGAGGCCGATTGGCCTGTTTGAAGATGTGGGTGATTTTGCCTATTTTTGAAAAAGAGACACTGTTATATCATCATATAGAAGTATAACCGCCATAATTGCGGATTTTATGTATTTGTTATGGCAGTTATACGCTCGTTAGCGGGCATTGTAAGGGACGACCCATCACGACAAGTAATTTTAACCCGACAACAAAAAAATGACGAAAAAATTTGCGAAACCAAAAAGTTGCACATATATTTGCAACCGATTAGTTTCACAATTTAAAAAAGAGAAAATTAAAATTACAAGTGCAAATGTCCGTTGACGGATTTATTTCAGGGCTGAACAATGAAATGGATTGGATGACTTTTGAT
>JBDHXS010000259.1:0-8893 GCA_039810845.1 Runella sp.
GTCAGTAGTACGGAAATAGAACTGTGGGCGGTAGTTGTTGAAAAACGGAGTGTGACGTCCACCTTCTTCTTTTGACAAGATATAAACCTCTGCTTTAAATTTAGCGTGAGGCTTCACAGAACCTGGCTTACAAATAACCATACCACGACGGATATCTGATTTTTCAATACCACGGAGGAGCAAACCTACGTTATCGCCAGCCTCACCACGGTCAAGGATTTTGCGGAACATCTCTACCCCTGTTACTGTAGATTTGAGGTTTTCAGCACCCATACCAAGGATTTCAACTGGATCCCCAGTATTAATGATACCACGCTCAATACGACCCGTTGCTACAGTACCACGACCTGTAATCGTAAATACGTCTTCAACTGGCATCAAGAAAGGCTTATCAGTTTCACGAGCAGGTGTTGGAATCCAGCTATCAACTGCGTCCATCAAATCTTCGATAGTTTTTACCCATTTTGGATCGCCGTTCAAGCCACCAAGAGCTGAACCTTGAATAACAGGAATATTGTCGCCATCAAATTCATAGAACGATAAAAGTTCACGAATCTCCATTTCAACAAGCTCTAATAGCTCTGGATCGTCAACCATATCCACTTTGTTCATGAATACAACCAGCTGAGGTACACCTACCTGGCGCGACAACAAAATGTGCTCACGTGTTTGTGGCATTGGACCATCTGTTGCAGCTACTACGATAATAGCACCGTCCATTTGAGCAGCACCCGTTACCATGTTTTTCACATAGTCAGCGTGACCTGGGCAGTCAACGTGAGCATAGTGACGATTTACTGTTTGGTATTCTACGTGAGCCGTGTTGATAGTAATACCACGCTCTTTTTCTTCTGGCGCAGAGTCAATAGAAGAGAAATCTTTTTTTTCTGCCAAACCTTTTTCTGAAAGGACTTTGGTGATAGCAGCAGTCAAAGTAGTTTTACCGTGGTCAACGTGACCGATAGTACCTACGTTTACGTGGGGTTTACTACGGTCGAATTGTGCTTTTGCCATTGTTTTATTAACTAAAATTTGGTTTTGTATTAATTATGGATTTACAGAGAAAACTTGCATGTCCAGAGCCGTTACGGAATAATTGAAATCAAAATATACCACAACCGTTTCGAGTCTTTGATTCATTAACGTACGTTTGCCCGAGCCGTTACGGGGATTTGAACCCCGGACCTCTTCCTTACCAAGGAAGTGCTCTACCACTGAGCTATAACGGCTTTTTAATAAAAAAGTTAATCGTTATTCATTAATAGTTATTAGTAGTGAACACTTCCAATTAACAATTAACAAGTAACAATTAACTTGAAATGGAGAAGCTAACAAAATGCTTACGCTACTTTGTGGCCTGTAACTAAAAAGCTACTACTCCATTTTTTGAGCGGGAGACGGGGCTCGAACCCGCCACCTGAAGCTTGGAAGGCTACCGCTCTACCAAATGAGCTACTCCCGCTGGTTGACTCATCAATTAAAAAATAATTACGGATAAATTAAATTTTAATGTGATGACTAAAAAGTGGGGGCGGATGGATTCGAACCACCGAAGGTATAAACCAGCAGATTTACAGTCTGCCCCATTTGGCCACTCTGGTACACCCCCTTTAAATTGTCAAAAAACATCTAAAAACTCTTTACTCTAATTTTTAGAGTCGCAAATGTATATGCTTTTGTTATAAATTCAAATCTTTACTTAAAAATTTATTTCTCTTCCTAATTAGGGGGAAAAGTTTTACGGGTTAAGAGAGGCTTTAACTTCAACCATCTCTTAACCCGTAATGCCTTAGTTATTAGCCTTATAAACGAATTCCAAAGCTAATCATACGCACAGCTGGTCCTTTTTTAGATTCAAATAATTCTCCCATATCATACTGCATAAATAAGTCAGGAAAATGGCGAATGCCTAATTCTGCGCCTATGCCATAGCGAAAATTGTTCATATAAAAATTAGAATGCGTACGGTCTGAACGACCTTTTCGTGATTCCTGCACTTTGGTATAACTGTCAAGACGATAGCCTCCATACATGCCAAAACTTAAATATGAAATCGGGCCTTTGTGAATCGCTAAGGTAGGCATAAGTGATAAATTAAGATAAGCTGCTGTAAGTTTAGATTTATATAAATCGCTTGTACTTACTGGGAAACTAACCGCATTTGCATCTTTACGAATAGTATTGTTTCCATCAAACATCAAGTTGTACCAAGCTACGTCAACCCCTAAATCTAACCCTAAGGACGCATCTCTGCCACGGCTTATGGCAGCACCCCGCACCCAGCTCAAACTTACAAATCGAGAACCCCAAGGAAGTAAATCATAATCACTTCCGTTATAATTGAGTGGATTGTTTTGTGCATAAGTATTTAGACCAACTAATACATCGAAACCGTTTCTTGGGCTTCGATAACGCCGTGTAACATGACGCGTTATCTTACCATCATCGCTATTATGATCTTCGTGTTTTTCTTCAACTTTTTTATCATCTGTTGATTTTGATGTTGGTTCATTTATTGTGATTTTCACTTCTCCATCTTTACGGCTAATGACCAATACTGTATCTTTTAGGTATTTACGTCCATTTTGCTCATTAATATAAATGTATGTTTCTTTACCGCTTGAATCAAGTGTGGCTCCTAAATCACGGACGATTTTGTTGAGATCATACTCTTTTAAACTTACAATTCCTGCTTTATCCTTGGCTTGGATAATCAAACGTGTATTATTGCCAAACTGTACGACAAGAGAATCTCCCTGAACAGTATATTTTTCGGCTCGGGCAACGAAAGCTGCCGTGATTAAAATGATGACTGCAATTAACTTTTTCATGGCTGTGTTGATTATTAAATGTAACATGATTTGATTTTGTTTCTATATTAAAGATTTTTACCTGTGGCTTTAGCCAGCAATTTGTTAGGATTAAAACCCACTTCGTCCCAGTCCACTTTTTCTCCATTTTTTGCATTTTTCAGCTGCTTCCATACTTTTGCCATACGAGTTGATTTACGAGGTTGGTTAAGGATACTCTCGTCAAATCTTGAATTTGTCGATTCAACCGATGCTGTTGATGTATTATTTTCAACAGTTTCTTTTTCATTTGCTGCTACCAGCGACTGTTGTAATTCGGGAAGTTGGAGTACCACCGTTTTTTCGGTTGTTTTTAACTCCGCGTTAATTTCAGGGGCTTGAGCGACTGCTTTCTGAGTTTCCTGAGTATTTACAGGTAATAGGGGCAGAGCGTTTTCAGCGATTTCTTTTACCTGAGCTATCTGATTTAACTCTGATTTAAGTATTGGCAATGAAGACTCCTCTTTTGAGCTTTTTTTAGTATCCTTCATTGGCTCAGTGTGGGCAAACTGATTTTCACGTAAACTTTGTTGATTTATAATCTCTTTTTTATCAATTAAATTTTCTTCAACCACTTTAGGTTTGGCAACCTGAGCAGGTTCTTGCTTGATAATCGATTCTGCTTTTGGCATTACTTGCGCAGTTAGGGCTTCTTCCGAATTATTATTCCACACTACCCAACCAGCCAATAATAACAGACTTACTCCTGCAGCAGCCAACCAAGGCCCCTGTTGCCACCATCCCAAGCGCCGTTGCTTGGATTGCATACGTTGCTGTAGTTTTTGATAGGCCTCTTCTCTGGGTGTGACTTCTGCATCACGCAATTTGCGAGAAAACAAATCATCAACTGAGTGTTTTTTCATATCTTTTGTTTCTTTATATTTTCTACCATTTCGGCGGTCTGATTTAAGCTTTCCATCTCTCTTAGCATTTGTTGCAATAAACCTCTGGCTCGGTGTAGTTGCGACTTAGAGGTACTTTCGGTGATACCCAATTGCTCAGCAATCTCAGCATGTGAATAACCTTCAATTGCGTATAAGTTGAATATTGTTCGATAACCAGTGGGTAATTTCCCTATTAATGCCATCAAATCATCGGTTTCTAAGCTATTGTCTGCCCAATCAAAATTGGCTTGATATTGTTGCACTTCGGGTGCTTCTATATCTATTTCAATATGACGCCTTGAACGCAATCGCATCAATGCCTCATTCGTAATCAATCGCCGTACCCAACCCTCAAAACTACCTTCTCCTTTAAATTGGTTTATGCGCTCAAATACCTTCATAAACCCCTCAATCATAACATCTTCGGCTTCCATTTGGTCGGTCAGATAACGTACACAAACGGCCAACATACGAGCGGCATACTTGTCATAAAAGTAGCGCTGCGCCTTGGGATCACCTTTCTGCAAGGCTTTGACCATTTGGCTCTCGTTTGTGAATAGTTGTAAAATTTTGACCATGTTTAGGCTGTTTCAATGGGTAGATGCAAAACCTTGGTACAAAGGTTGCATAAGCTTTAAAAAATTTTTTTTAAGTTCCAACCGTTATAAAACAATTGACGTCATAGCCTTAGTTTCCACAAAAAAAACAAACAGCTATGACAAGTATTGCAAGAACAGCTTTTTATATGAAAACAGCCTCATTTTTTCAAAGTGTATTGGTCATTGCCGCTACATTATTATTGCTATGGGCAGCGTTGGGATGTAACTCTAACGGCCCGACTCCTACAGGAGAAGATGTGAAAATCTCCACAAATTTTGCAGGTCGTACCGATGATTTTGCATTTGAGTTTTTTAAGAAATTGAACGACCAAGAAACTCCTGACAAAAACGTATTTGTATCTCCTTTAAGTCTTCACATGGCTTTAGGCATGTTGGTCAACGGTGCCAATGGACAAACTGCCGATGAGATTCAAAAAACGCTGAAGCTGAATGGACTCTCTCTGTCAGAATCCAACGCAACTTACCTGAAGCTTATGGAAGGTTTGCCCAAAGTTGATCCTAAGGTAACTTTAGGTTTAGCCAATTCGGTATGGAATCGGGATACATTTAAGCCTGAAACAGATTTTGTGAATATTTTAAAAGAATCGTTTAAGGCTGATGCTTCGCAATTTAGTGGTTCGGATGCCAGCCCATTGAACACTTGGGCAAGCAACAAAACCAATGGTAAAATTAAAAAAGTATTGGACACCATTGAACCACAAATGGTCTTGTTTTTGATGAATGCTCTTTATTTTAAAGGTGATTGGACAACGAGTTTTGACGAGAAAAAAACGTCTGATTACCCTTTTCAATTGGCAAATAACCAAACCAAGAATGTAAAAATGATGCAGTTGAAAAGCAAACTTTCTTTTGCCAATCGCGATGGGTACTTTGCCTACGAACTGCCCTACGGAAATGGACGCTACGCCATGACGGTATTGGTTCCAACAGGAACAAAAGGAATAAATGAATTAGTCACAAAATTGACTGCTGATGAATGGAATCAATTACAGCAAGGATTGAAAGAAGTGGAAAATCTTCAGATTGGCTTACCTCGTTTTACACTTGAATATGAAGTGATTTTAAATGAAATTTTGAAAAAAATGGGGATGCCTACCGCTTTTATCCCTAACGTGGCAGATTTAACCAAAATCAATAAAGCTGGAAATCTTAATTTGGGCTTTGTAAAGCAAAATACTTTTGTAGCGGTGGATGAAAAAGGGACGGAAGCAGCCGCTGTAACAACTATAGGAGTTGAATTGACTTCTTTACCACAAACTTACTATGCTGATCGTCCTTTTGTATTTATTATTAGTGAAAAGAGCTCAGATACAGTTCTGTTTATGGGAAAGATGGTAAACCCATCATAAATCTTGCCGATTGTCAATTGCTAATTTTTGATTTAAAATAGGTACACAAAAAGGAACGGATATTCTTTTTTGTGTACCTTTGAGAAAGAAAAATCTATTTTTGGGGTATACACAAAACGGCATCAGTTACTACGACCCCATCGGTATTTTGATTTGTGATTTCCACAAAATTATCATTTCCTTTTTCGATTAGATATATTCCCACCCTTATCTGAGTTTGTGTGATGTCGATGAAATTTCTTCTATTTTTTGTGCTTTTTTACCTTAATAAGGGTTGGCTTGGTCAGTGGCCTCTCCAGGATTACCACCTCCACCTATTTGGGCTTACCTTATAAATGACAACATCGTGCAACCCTATTTTGAGAATTTCGGGAGTAAAACGCACACTACATTTTTCGTTTCCCTTTGAGTTATCTACCAACTGTGTAGCCGCGTATTTTTCACCAGTCTTTGTAATTTGTAATTTGTCATTTTCCCTTTGTTATAACCTTGGTGATATTCCTTAAACAGAATTTCGGCCACATGCGGCTCAAAAGTCTATTGCTCAAATTTACCACAACGCTGCCCAATCCGGCGATAAAAGGCTCACGCTATCCCCGTAATTGCATATTTGTTTCCAATATCCGTTTGCCCCAGTCCTCCAGAACTTAATCCTCCCAAGTGTTTGCCTGGTTCCACAAGAACAACTTTTTTTCCTGCTTTTGCAGCAGTGTAAGCCGCAATGACTCCTGCTGAAGTACCTCCGTAGACACAAATGTCGTAGGTTTGAGCACGGGTTAAATTGAGTAATGATACAACAGAAAGAAGGGAAATCGTAAAGCGTTTTTTCATGCGCAATTAGATTTGTACGAAAAAGATACAGACCTTTGAAAGTTACTTTTAAACCGATAACGGTCAAAATCATTGAGAAGTATCGGTAATATTATTGAAGTAACCTTCGTTTAAACACAGAAATCAATTACCATATCATCCACATAAATATCTGTTTATGAAAAAGTTTTCGACTGTTTTGTACCTTCTTTTTATTGCATTTTCTGTAAAAGCCCAAAGGATTGAATGGGGATTGAAGGCCGGATTGCAATTATCTCAATTCAGAGGAGATGATTTTTTGGCTCGTCCGGCCACATCAAGTTCATCAAATCCAGAGGCGGTTACATCAAAAGGCGGCATGAAAACTGGCTATACCATTGGCCTTTATGTTCGTACACGCGAGAATGTATTTTTGCAGGGAGAAATATTAGCCTCTGTAAAAGGAGCCGAATTGGAGAAATTGCAAACTAGTACAAAAACGTCGATTCAATATGGTCAAGTGGAGATCCCGTTATCTATAGGGTACAAAATGGTCCGATTTGAAATAAGTGGCGGCCCATTGATTTCGTTTAAGCTGTTTGACGACGGTAATTTGAAGACCTTTTTATCGCAGTATTCCAATACACCCTTATCTTTTTCTCCTTATCGCTCTTATATGTTTGGCTATCAAGCGGGTGTTGGTTATAATCTTGATAAGCTATCTATCGGATTGCGCTACATGGCGAGCATTCAGGGGGTTAGCGACATGTATATCTCATACATTATTCCAGGCGATACACAACTGAAAGACAGTCGCTTTTTTCAGCGGTTCAGTTCTTTTCAACTGACAGCAGCTTATCGATTAAGTAAATAAGTGGACAACTGTTCCACATTCAGCCACCGGGCAATAATTTTCTTTTCGCTGTCAAGCAAATAAATAGTTGGATAATTGAAAACCCCTAATTTATAAAATTCCATTTTGTGTGATGTATCGCACACATTAATAAAGTTTTCAGTTTTAAATTCTTCAATAAACATTTTCCAAGACTTTTCATCCGCGTCTAAACTGACGGCATATACCTTCATTTTATCCCTAAATTGTTGTGCCAAAGTGGTCAGTTTAGGCGTAGTTTCCCGACAATGACTACAGCCTGGATCGTAAAAAAATAAGACCGTGTACTCACTTTGTACAGCTTCTAATGGTTGTTCTACTCCTGAAAGGTTGGTGAGCAGTAAGTTTGGAAAAGATGTCCCAATAGTCATTTTTGTTTTTATCTCACTTACCTCTCTTACTTTTTGAAGAGTAGTTGCATCCCAAGTACTTGCTTCACCCTCTACATATTTTTGGGCAATGTGGCTATATACTGCATCGAATTCGGAATAAGGTGTAAATTCAAACTGTTGAGCTAATTTGCCGACAAGGTATTTTCTCAACTCATTAGTACCATTGGACTGATTAACTATTTTATCCACTAATTTTATCAGTTCTTCTTTCCGCAGAGACGGCAACGATTTCAAAAAATAGTCTAAACGTGCTGGGAAGGTAGAGGTATAGACCATTCGTTCATCTGCTAAAAAAGAGTTATCAAAAAAATGCTCCCGAGCATAGCTTTGTAAAGAAAGTGAGTCTTTTGCAGACATTTGTTTAAGCGGAAAAACCGGCAATTTTGGTTCTTGGTAGCTTTTTAAATAGTGGACAGCAAATGATTTAGGGTGTTTTTTATACAATGAATCTACATGTTTTTTGATGTCTTCATTTAATTCTTCAAAAATACTCTTCCAACGAAGATCATTATCATCTTTAATCTGCATTTGCTGTTTATAAGCCAAAGCACGTTGATATCGTTTCCGAGTTTCTCGTTGATAATTAAAAAATAAGTTGTTTTCAGGTGAGTTTTCGAAGCGAATGGTTGCAATAATATCTTTTGAGTCTGCCTCAAAAGAAAACCGTTGGGAGCCAGAAACAACTATATCCACTCCACGCCCTATGCCCAAAATTCGGCACATTCCTTCAGGAATAGGCGTTTCTTCTTCCCATACAACACGTCCGTCAGCATTTAAAATAGCTGTATCAACTGGCATCAATTGCCCTCCAAAGTACTGCGCTAAAACCAACATTGTCGGTTTCATACTGGCTATTCTACCTTCTATACGCAATCCTTTTTGAGCATATAATGGCATTAAACTAGCTGAAAACAATAAAATGAAGACTAAGTATCTGGATTTATTTGACATAATTTTTTTCCCTTTTGAATGGGTAGGGCAAATCTTATGCCATAAAAGGCAGTAGGCAGTAAGAAAAACTTAATTTCAAACTACCTACTGTAAACTTTTTTACTAATTCTTTGCTCCGCCTTGTTGACCTGCTTTGGGTTGTTGGCTTTGTTGTGATTCACGCATTG
>JBDHXS010000260.1:0-8865 GCA_039810845.1 Runella sp.
AGCGGGAAAATCAGCCCCCATGGGATGATGCCAATTGGCCCCGTCTTGAAGTATCCATTGCTGACCTGTTGACTCGTCAATGATGCCCCCATTACCAAATTTCTCGGCTTCGGTTTTATATCCCGTGGCCTTGATAAAGGCTCTGAATTGGGCTACTGTCACGGGGCTTTTATCCATCAAAAATGATTCGACATTGGCCCAAAACTGAGGCAACTCGTGCGCAACCCCATTTTCCGCTCCGATACGCACTTTTCCCGCAGGAATCAGTACCATTTCGGAAGGGATATGAGCAGGTATTTTATTTTTCAGAGCCTTTTGCGATTCTTTTAAACCCAAATACGAAATGGTCTTAGGAAAATTTAGAGTTTTGAGAATAGCAGGATTAGGTTCATTTTGAAGTACACTCTCATCTATAGTTGTGGCAGGTGTAGCACAAATACTCATCGAATCTGTTTCAACTTTTGATGCAGATGTGGGGGTACATTGCTGAAAAAGCAATAAAACGCAGATGACGAAGAATAACCAATTTCTAATAACCAATAACCGATAACGAAATTGCATCATTTCCATATTTTCCCTTGTTTTTCAAGTTCCAAATATTTCGTCAAATACTGTTTGTCAAGTGTTTCTGAATCTTTGTATTTTACCCTTAATGCAGCTAATTTTTTGTGTAAATCGGCTTTTATTTTGGCGTATCTGGGGTCATTATACACGTTTTTCATTTCGTTTTTATCATTCAGACGGTCGTACAATTCCCATTCATCTACATCATAGTAATAATGCACCAATTTGTATTTTTCGGTGACGATACCGTAGTGTCGCTTTACGGTATGCTGCCCTGGATATTCGTAATAATGATAATAGGCAGCCTCTCTAAAACTCTGGCCTTTGCCTTTGAAAATAGGCACTAAACTTTCGCCTTGCATATCTGCGGGGGCTTTGATTCCTGCTGCATCGAGAAAAGTCTGAGCAAAATCAAGATTTTGAACCATTTGGGTGTTTCTTGAACCCGCTTTAATGACATTTGGCCACTTGATGAGCAAAGGCGTTTTGAAGGACTCGTCGTAAATAAAGCGTTTGTCAAACCAACCGTGTTCACCCAAGTAAAATCCTTGGTCGGAAGTATAAACCACAATCGTATTTTCGTCTAAACCGCTTTCTTTCAAGTAATCTAAAACTTTGCCCACGCCCTCATCAACCGATGCAATGCAACCCAGATAATCCTGCATATATCGTTGATAACGCCAACGCATCAACTCCTCTTTCGACATTTTTGAGTAGTTTTTCATAAACTCCTCATTGATAGGCCCATAGACCTTATCAAAAGCCGTTTTTTGTTCGGCATTCATCCGACCCGCAGTCATTTGATAAAAGCGTTTGTCGTACGGATGAGCCTCTTTTAGACCGATTTTATCCATATTCTCGGGCTTAATTTTCGAGTCACCTGCCCAGTTCATGTGGGTAAGAATGTTCATTTCGGCTGTTTTAGAGGCTGTACCGCGCCCTTCGTACGTATCAAAAAGCGTAGCTGGCTCGGGGTAAGTTCGCTTCGTAAACTCTTTGTAATGACGCTCGGCTGGAAGCCACTCACGATGAGGCGCCTTGTGTAAATATGCTAAAAAGAAAGGCTTGTCGTCATCACGTTCCTTTTTGAGCCAATCAAGCGTCATATCCGTAATGATGTCGGTTACGTAACCCGTAAACGTTTTTTTACCTTCTTTTTTGGTAATAAAATCGGGATTGTAATAATGCCCTTGGTCGGGCAAAATCTTGAATTCGTCAAAACCTTTGGGGTTGTTGCCAAAATGTAATTTCCCAAACATAGCCGTCTGATACCCATTGGCTTGTAAGATTTGCGGGAAGGTTACATTATTGGTATCGAATGGAAAGTAATTATCCACTTTACCATTGATATGGCTGTGTTTACCCGTCAAGATTACCGCCCTTGATGGTGCACAAATCGAATTGGTTACACAGGCATTGGTAAATAACATTCCCTCCTTGGCGATTCGGTCTATATGAGGAGTTGAAATCAAATGGTTACTATACGCCGAAATTGCTTGATAGGCATGGTCATCCGACATGATAAAGAGAATATTGGGTCGTTTAGCCCCTTTACCCCCAATGGGGGAATTATTTAAGAAAATCAACAATGCAAAAACCAACAATAAATATCTCATAATCAGCCATTTTAAGTTAAACACAAACGTCCCATTTCGGGGTTAGGGCGACCGTCGCTACGGGGCTATTTTTACAACTTCACTTTTTTCAAACCCTATTCGATAAGCTTGCACAATAAGCGAGTCGCCTTGAACAAGTTTTACGGGCGCGGCATACACACTCCAAGATTTATCCGAACTGTGTTTTTTGTAGCCTATAGAAGCCCCTGCTGTTGCACACGTAATAGTTGCCTTATTACTGACCATTTTTACTGAAGGTGTTTCAGTTTTAGGTGCTTTTTGTTGCCCATTCCACCATTTTGATAAAATTTCTTTTTCAGATAATTCTCCCAAATCGCCATATTTTTTCACCCAAGCTTCATGTTGTTCACGCAATTCTTTCAATTTAGCCGCATACTTAGGGTCATTAGCAATATTATTTACCTCAAACGGGTCGTTTTTCAGGTCAAACAACTCTTCGGTAGGCTTGTTAGATCTGAACCAGTGCATTTGCAGTCCTGTCAGTTTGCCTTCATCTCTCAGTTTTATCATTTCTGCGATACTCTTTATCTGCATTCTGTATCGAAGCGGCTGATAATAAGGCTTCTCGGGCATATAATTTTTCAAATAACGAAACCTTCCATCAAAAACCGCCCTCACTCTATCTACTTCCGAATCCATTCTGTCGCGAGCGGCAAAGATGTATTTTCTGGGTATTTTGGCCTTTTGAGTGCCCAAAAACGCCTGCCCCTGCATAAATTTAGAAATGGGGATATTGGCTAAAGAAAGAAGAGTCGGAGCAAAATCAACGAAGCTGACCAAGTCATCAATGATCGTTCCTGCATTTTGGGCATTAGGATAACGAATCACGAGCGGTACTCTCAGCCCTCGGTCATAGATTTCTCTTTTTACATAAGGCAAGCAATCGCCGTGATCGCTGTAATAAAAAATGATGGTGTTGTCATACAGGCCGTCTTCTTTCAGTCTTTTGATGATTTCGCCTACTTTTCTATCCATGTCTTCGATATTGCTCAAGTGACGAGCCACATCATTCCTCATGGTTGGGGTATCCTGATAAAAGGGCAATAACTCGACGTCTTCGGGCTTGACCGTCAACGGCATATTATCACGCGCAAAAAGCTGCCCCTCATGGGTATCTTCTAAGTTGATAACGGAGAAAAATGGCTGATTTTTATCGGGTCTCCCTCTCCAATCGGCTTTGGCTCTATCGGGCGGCGAACCGCTTTCATCCCACACCGTTTCGGGAGCTTCAAACTGATAATCTTGCTTGTAATTATTAGTACAGTAATAACCTGCTTTCCTTAAAAATTCAGGGAAAGCCCTCACATCAGCCGGGGTAAGCACCGAGTACGAAGGAAACGGGGCACCGCTTCTGAAGTTGGGCGAATTGAAACTGCCGGGAAGAAAATTTCGCATATTATGCCCGCCAATAGAGGTATGATACATACCTGTAATGAGCGTATTGCGACTTGGGGCACACACTCCCGCCGTTGAAAACGCATTGGCATAACGAACCCCTTCTCTGGCCAACTGGTCAATATTAGGTGTCTTGGCAACCTTTCCACCATAACAACCCAAATGTTGCGGCGACATATCTTCGTTGGTGATCCAGAGGATATTGGGTCTTTGTGGCAGCTGCGCTGCTTTTTTCAGGCTAATAAAACCCACTGTAAGCAACCCAAATGCAAGAACGGAGAGTATAAGTCTTTTTTTCATAGAAGGGTTTGATAAAATCTGACCCAGAAGGCAGTTCGGCTAATCAATTATTATTTCCCAGTTTTACGTCATCAAAAATATAGTGCTTTTTCTCTACGGATTTTTCGTGTCGAGCCGCTGCTTCCCGCAATTGTTTGACGATTTCAGCATTATCTTTTGCCACATTGTAGGCTTCACTTGGGTCATTTTCTAAATTAAACAACATCGGAGCGACATGAACGGTGATATTTCCACTACCTACGTCGGTTGATTTTAGGTGTAATTTCCAAGGCCCTTTTCTGACGGCAAACAACTGGGCTGCATCATAATAGAAGAACTCATCCCCTGTTTTTTCTCCTTTATTGATCAACAAGGGCATAATATCTTTTCCATCCACGGTTCTATCGGTGGGTACAGTTCCCTTCGCCATATTGATGATGGTCGTATATAAGTCCATGGTAGAAGCCATGGAAGTAATCACCTGACTTGGCTTGATGACCCCATTCCATTGGGCAATAAACGGCACCCTCATACCACCTTCCCAGCAAGTACCTTTGCCATTGCGTAGCAGTCCTGCCGAGCCTCCCTCAATTCCCTCTGTCAGCCAAGGACCATTATCACTGGTAAAGATGACCAATGTATTTTTATCTAAGTTATTGGCTTTCAGATAGTCAAGAATTTTCCCAACACTCCAATCCAACTCTTCCACCACATCACCGTACAGCCCCCGCTTGCTTTTGCCTTTGAAATCATTGCTTGCATACAAGGGCACGTGTGGGAAATTAGGCGCGTAGTATAAGAAAAATGGCTTCGTTTTATTTTTATCTATAAACTCAATGGCCTTGTTTGTATAATCTTTGGTCATTTGCGTTTGGTCAACGTTTGTGGAGGCAATTTTGTCATTTTCCATCATGGGCAGTGGCGGAAACATTTTTTTATACGGGTGAGATTTTAAATCTTCGTACCCCATATCGTTTGAGTAGGGGATGCCGTAATAAGAATCAAAGCCATTATCAGTCGGTAAATGCCCAGGTAAATGCCCCATGTGCCACTTACCCACCATACCTGTTGAATACCCAACGGTTTTCAAAACTTCGGGAAGGGTTACTTCGTCTTTTGGTAACCCATTGGTAGAGAACGGGAACAATACCCGGAAACGCTCGCCCGTCATCCCGCTTCTAACGGGATAGCGGCCTGTCATCAAAGCCGCTCTACTGGGTGAACACACATTGGCCGCCACATAAAAACTGGTGAGTTTAGCACCATTTTGAGCCATTTTATCAAGGTTTGGAGTGAGAATGTTGGGATGCCCAAAACAACCCAAATCGCCATAGCCGAGATCGTCAGCAAAAATCACAACCACGTTGGGGCGAGTAGCCGTACTGTTTTGCTGCGCTAAGGAGGTGAAGCTCAGACCAAGAAAAAATAGAATTTTTAGTATTTTCATTTTGACTTTTTTTATACAAAGATAAAATAACGGGCCTCTTTCCCTGTTAAAAAATCGGTCAAAATGGTTGACGCGTATGTCAAGTAGTTTTCTATAAAATCAAATTACTCAAAGATTCTAACGGTTTTGTCTTTTCGATGCTGGGCAATGTAGTCGGTGGGGGTAATGTGGTAAAATTTTCGGAAACAGGTCGAGAAGTATTTCGGATCCGAAAACCCTACCCGATAGGCAATTTCGGAGATATTGAGATCCGAATTTTTCAAAAGTTCCACTGACCGTTTCAGGCGAATAGTCCGGATAAACTCATTGCCCGACAAATCGGTTAAACTTTTCAGTTTTCTGTAAAATGTAGATTGCGACATACCTAAATCCTCTGAAATATCAGCTATTTCCAGATCTGTTTTATCAATTTTTCGGTCAATCAATTCAATCACTTTTTCGATGAAAATTTTATCAGCGTCGTTTTGAGTGAGTTCTTTGGCATTATTGATAGAGGAGTTCAAAAACGCCTGCTTTAACTTCTTACGCGAAAATAGCAGATTTTGGACGGTGGCTTTGAGCAAATTGACCGAAAACGGCTTTGAAATATAAGCATCTGCTCCTTTCTTCAAACCTTCTATTTCATGTTCGGTCGCATTGAGCGCCGTGAGAAGCACCACAGGAATATGCCCCAGCAAAAAATCGGATTTTATATATTCACAAAATTCAAATCCGTTCATATCGGGCATCATTACATCCGAAACAATCAGGTCGGGCATTTCGGCTTTGGCTATATCAATCGCTTTTTGTGGTGTATTGGCTGAAAAAACTTGATAATCCTCTTCAAAAATTTCTTCTAAGAATTGAAGTACGTCGGGTTCGTCATCTACCACTAAAATTTTGGCCGCATCAGTATGAGTTGATTCAAGGGTATTAAGTTGGCTTACGGTTTCCTCCTGCTCTTTTTCTTTCGAAACACTTGGTTTGACTGGTTCTTCGTTCATCAGATCCAAATCAGCTTTCGGAAAGGACAACGTAAACTTGCTTCCTTTCTCAAACTCCGATTCTACTTCAATCGTCCCTTTATGAAGCGACGTAAGTTCTTTGACGATTTTAAGGCCAATCCCCGACCCAACGGGATTTGAATTTCGTTTTTCTTGAAAAAATGTCTCAAAAATATTTTTCAAATTTTCGGATTTAATCCCCTGCCCAGTATCCGAAATCTCAATAAGATAATGACTTGGATTCTTTAACTCTTCGCTTTCAACTACCCTCATTTGTACTCGACCTTGGTTTGTAAATTTAACGGCATTAGCCACCAAATTCACGATAATTTTCTCCATGATGTCTTTGTCGAAAAGTACAAAAGGGTACTTTTCCATGTTGGTTTCAAACAAAAGTTCGATTCCTTTTTTCTCGGCCAAGTGAAGAAAACTGTAAAAAATTTCTTCCACAAACGAGACAATGTTTCTTTTTTTAGCAAAAACTTTCATATCTGAATTTTCAATTTTTCTAAAATCTAAAATTTGGTTCACAGTTAGCATCAGTTTCTGGGTGTTTCGGTGGATAATTTTAAACAAATTTAACTCTGGTGAATGTTGACTTCGTCGAATCACCTCTTCCAATGGACTGATAATGAGTGTTAAAGGAGTACGGAGTTCGTGTGTAACTTGCGTAAAGAAATCAATTTTGAAATTATAGAGTTCCTCCATTTTTTCATGTTGAAACTTCTGCATTTCTATCTCCTGTTTCAGTTTTCGCTTGTTGGAACGGTACAAATAAAACTGCCTGATTAGAAATCCAATGATGAATGAATAAATCAGATAGGCCCACCATGACTGCCACCAAAGCGCAGGGATAGTTACCTCAATTTCGGTGATGCTATTTTCTGAACTTTGAACATCATGTGGCTGATATTTTACTTTAAATTTGTAGGTGCCAGCAGGCAAATCTCGATAGGTGGCATATCTTCTATTTCCAACATTATTCCAGTCGGTGTCATAAGGTTCGAGTTTATAGGCAAATTCACCATTTGATGGGTTATGATAATCCAACGTTGTGTATTCAAATGTAAGCAGGTTTTGATACGTAGGAAGGTTGATTTTCTTTACATCGTCAAGTTCTCCCAAAATTTTGAATCCTTCGACGTCTGTACCTACCACGGATTTATTTAAAACCAAAAAATCAATCAAATGGATTTTATGATTGGTGGTATTTTGACTATAAAAATTGGAAGGGTAAAAGGAATAAAACCCCATATTTCCCCCCACTAAAATTTCATTGTTTTGGTTATTTATCAGCGCATTTTGCGTGAAATAACTCGGGTTAAAGCCATCATTTCCATCAAATATATTTTCAATCTTAAAGTTATCCGAAATCTTTACCAAACCACGGTTGGTAGTTGCCCAATAGCCCCTTTGCGAATCGGCACAAATACCCATGAAAACGAGTCGTTCATGATTAATAATATGACTGATAGCTTCTATTTGAGTGAAATTTCGGCTAATTCTGAAGATACCTTCTTGGTCGGTTCCAACAAGCAGACGATTTTGAGCATCTAAATACATAGATCTAATTCGCTTTGGAATTGGCATCTTTTGGGGTGTTATTTTTGCAATTTCTTTACTTTTTTTATTAAACTTCCATAATCCACCTGCCCTGGATCCAATATAAATATGGTCAGAATCTTGAACCAAACTGGCAAGCTGACGAGATGAAACTCCGTAATTTTCGATTTTATGGGTGCGATAATTATAAGATGAAATGCCATTTACGGTAGCTAAATAGGCTGTTTCGCCATCGCTAACGATTGAATTGATATATCCACCCTGTAAATGCCCCGAGACAAACTGATTATTTAGAAAAAAGTGCCATGTGTTTGCCACAATATCATAGTCGAAAAGCCCCGTAAGAGTGCCAATTAATAAGTGTTTTTCGTCGGTAGTTAAGTGAAGACTAAGAATATAAAAATTTTCTTTCAGTTCAGCTGAGGTAGTGAACAGCTTGAAATTTGGACTTATTTTTTTAAAACTCCGTTGGGTTCTATCAAAATAGAGAAGCCCTTCTTCGCCAACGCCAATCCAGATATTATTTCGTTTGTCAGAAGCAAAAGACGTAACATAATTACTACTGATGCCGCTTATTTGCCCCTTTGAATAGTAGAGATTGAATTTTAGTTGATGCTGATAATAATATAAAAGCCCATTGTTGAACGTTCCCAACCAAATACCACCCATTGAGTCGCCATAAATGCACGAAAGTGAGTTTGAAATCAGGTTACTTTCGGGCATATCAGCGTATTTAATAATTTCAACTTGGTGATTTTTAGGATTATAGATATTTAAACCATTTCGGCCCGTACAAATCCATATATTTTTATCTACATCCTCATAAATTCCATTGATATATTTTGAACTTAGCCCGTTTATTTCTGTCCATTTTCTCTGTATAAATGAATAAAATTTTACACCATTTCCTCGTGAGCTTATCAACAAGTTTTCGGAATTATCGACGTGAATATTTGAATAAAAATCTACGGTTGTAATTTTAATCTCTGAGAAATCG
>JBDHXS010000261.1:0-8822 GCA_039810845.1 Runella sp.
ACGCTGCGACCGTCGCGCGCGTCCTGGGCGGCGCTGACCTGATGCTTCCACGGCCTGGTGATGCCCGCATCCGCCAGTGACGTCTGCACCCGCGGCGACACCCACGAGGGCCAGTCGACGACTTCCAACGAAGGGCAATCGACGTCGTGAAGCAACTACCAGAAGAATTCGCCTAGAATGAGGGGTACTAACAAACACCAGTTAATTTTTTTGTTTTTAAGCGGTAAACCATTTCCTCTTTTCTTGGGTACGGAATGTTTTTTTTTGTGCCAATACAACGTTCAACGGAAGGAACCCTGTAAGAAGCAGTGATGTAACAAAAATGATTGACAATAAGGCTAATTTCTGATGCTTTTTAGCAACTGAAAAGTAGTTTGAATACTGGTTCATTGGTGTGTACTGATTATATTTTTAGTTATGTAGCTATTTATCCAGAGCTCTGTAACAAAAATAAAAGAGTGTTCATTAGACTTTATACCGTAAGCCCTTAAGAAAAGATGCTTACGGTATGTCATCACGCTTTTCTATCTACATATGTACCCTTAATAGCCAGGATTTTGCTTCAATTTGCTATTGTTGCGAATTTCGGCCGTTGGAATAGGAAACAACAACTCACGGTCTTTGAGCGTAGGCCCGTACGAAAACTTATGTCCGACGTAGTTTTCAAATTTCTTGGTCGTGACATTGAAAGCTTTGCGCAAACGCACCATGTCGTACCATGTTTTATTTTCAAAACTCAATTCGTACCAACGTTCCCGCCAAATGGCTTCGCGCAATTCGTCTTTACTCAACCCTTTCAATTCGGGCAATTCAGCCCGTTTACGAACCGCATTAACCGCATCATACGCCACCGCCGTTGGGCCATTTGCTTCGTTTGATGCCTCAGCCAGTGTCAACAATACTTCTGCATATCTCAATACTGTCCAGTTCAAATCGCTACTAGTAGTTGAAAGTTGGGCGGTGTTGTCAAAATGTTTGTACAAATAGTATCCTCCCAAATTACGCGTCTTGGTACGATCGCTACGCAACGAAAACGACGAATAGTAAAATTGCTTTTCGGCCGTGCGTTTGTCTCCTTTTTCGTACGATTCAACAAACTCTTTGTTAGCAAAAATCGCGCCCGTTTCGTCAGTATAAGCCGAAATACCTTGGTTGTACGGAATGATAGACGTCTGCCAGTTGGAAGGCAATACAAAAGCGGCAAACTGCACCATAAAGATGTTTTCACCCGTATTTTTCTTGGCAGGGTTATGCAAATCATCGTACGATGGAAACAGGCTAAAGCTCTTCATCTGAACCACTTCTTGGGCTTTGTCCGCCGCTTTTTTGTAGTACTCCGCACCTTTTTGAAGGGGAAAACCCGCCATCGTTAGATATACCGACGATAGCAGCGATTTCACCGCCCCCATGGATGCACGCCCCGTAGCATCGGCATTGGGTAAGCCCGATGCCTCGGCCTCAATGAGGTCAGCTTCAATCAACTTATAAATTTCTTCGACGGATGCTTGTGGGGCGTACAAATCGGGTGATTTGAGGTCAATAGGATCTTTGATCAACGGAATACTTCCAAAAATGCGCACCAATTCGTAGTAATACAACGCCCGTAAGAAACGCGCCTCGCCCAAATAGCGCTTTTTGGCAGCTTCGTTCATAGTAATGCCAGGGATTTTTGCAATCGCTAAGTTCGCATTAGCGATCCCACGGTAGTGATTTGTCCAGTAGGTAGCCCCATAACCATTATCGGAATTATTGACCAAATTTCGCACAAAAATGCTATTTTGGGCTTGTCCCAACTCGGTATTGGCCAATCCTGTTGCAAATTCGAGCATCATCCAAGGCCCTCCGTTGAATCCCCCTCCCAACACGTTGCGAAGGTTTTCGTAGATGGAGTTCACCACACTTTCGGCGTGTTCGGGTTTGGTGAAATAGTTTTCGAGGGTGAAGTTTGAGCGGTCGGGTTCTTCCAAAAACTCCGAGCAACTTCCTGCCGATACCAATAGCGCTGCGCTAATTACCCATCGGCTGATATATTTTACTGTCGCGTTCATGCTTGATTTCTTTTTAATGAAGGTGATACAACAATTACAAACCGATATTTAACCCTACCATAAATACCCGTGGTTTTGGATAAGCGTACAAATCCACGCCTTGGTCGAAAGCCGATCCTGAGGTAGAAACCTCCGGATCATAGCCTTCGAACTTGGTTCTGAGGAAGAAATTCTGCACCGATGCAAACGCACGCAAACGGTTCAAATGAATTTTCTCAATCATTTTGGTCGGGAAGCGGTACGACAATAACAAGTTGCGTCCACGAATGAACGAGCCATCTTGCACGCGGTCGGTGTCGTTGTTGGTATTATATCCTGCCGAAACGGGGCGGGTTTGAGCAATATTAGTGTTTTGATTTTCTGGCGTCCAAGCGTTTAATACCGTTTTGAAACTGTTGGCAATTCCCGTGCGGTCTTCGGCGGAGTGCTTGCTACGGAACAACACGTCGTTGCCATACATAAACTGTAAATCTACCATCAACTCTAGGTTTTTGTGCGAGAAGGTATTCGTCAACGTCCCAAACCCATCAGGAATCCCTTTGCCAATAATGACACGATCATTGTCGTTGATAACGCCGTCTTGGTTTACATCTTGGTACTTAATGTCCCCAGGTTTTTTCAAATAACGTGCCGCTTCTGACTCTTCGGCCAAGCTCCACGTGCCTTGGTGAACGAACCCAAAGAACGACCCCACAGGCTGTCCTTCGCGAATGATGGTCGAGCCATTGAAAATGTCGGCACCGCCCGTCAAGGCAATTACTTTGTTTCGGTTGATAGAGATATTAAAGGCTGTACTCCAGTTGAAGTTAGGGGTTGCTACGTTTACGGAATTAATACCCAATTCAATCCCACGGTTTTCCATGCTACCAATGTTCTGGCTCACTGTCGTATAACCACTACTTGATGGCACAGGCGCGCTCAACAACATATCGGAAGTAAGCTTGCGATAAACGTCAAATTCGAGGTTCAGGCGGTTGTTAAACAAACCGACTTCGATACCCGCGTCCACTTGGGCTGTTTTTTCCCAACGCAAATCAGGGTTGGCCAAGCGGTTCACCCCAATACCAATCTGACGCGTATTGTTAAAAATCACCGAGTAGTTGCCCAATCCCGCCAAAGCTTGGTAGGCCGTAATTTCAGAATTCCCCGTCAATCCGTAGCTTGTACGCAATTTAAGGTTCGAAATAACGGGTATGCCTTTCATGAAATCTTCGTCGATGACCCGCCACGCCAACGCTGCCGACGGGAATATCGCGTACCGATTGGACGAACCAAATTTAGACGAACCATCGATACGCCCCGTGAAGGTCAACAGGTATTTTTCTTTCAAACTGTAGTTGATACGACCGAAGTAAGAGTTTAAGCCATAAGCACTTGTACTTGAAGTAGGTGCCACGGCCACGGCTCCTGCCCCTAAGTTATTGAACTGAAAATAATCATCTTGGAAACGTTGCGCTCTTGCTTGTGACGAGAAACGATCAACGTGCTGCCACGCCAAGCCCAACAAGGCATTGATGGAGTGAATCGACTTAAATTTGGTGTTATAGGTCAGGTAGTTTTCAAACTGCCAGGAATTGTGACGTTCGTTGGTGATGTAAGCATCCCCACCTTGGTTGCGCGAGATGTAGTTCAACGTCCGCCCACCGTAGTAATCGTTGCGCTGGTTGATGATGTTAGTTCCAAGCGTCGTGCGTAGTTCTAGCCCTTTGGCCAGCGTAATATTGGTATAAATATTCCCCAGCATCGTTTGGGTTTTGAGGTAATACAAACGCTCCGTCGCTACGTGAATCGGGTTTCCTCCCCCTTCCATGCCTGGATAATCTTCATTTCCACCCCAACGGCCGTCGGGGTACCGAACAGGAATAATGGGCAACGCCTCCAACACTTGACGCATGGCAATGATCCCTCCCGCGCCAAGCGGGTCAACTTGACTTTCGTTTTGGTCGTTATAACTCAACGCGCCCCCAACTTTCAACCATTTTTTGATTTGGCTATCTACCACAAAACGCCCCGAAAAACGCTTCAACCACGAGCCTGTCATCAATCCGTCTTCATTGCGATAGCCCAAGTACACCCCAAAGTTGTCTTTTGAGTTACCACCCGTAAACGACAATTGGTGGTTTTGGGTCAATGCTTTCCGAAACGACTCATCTTGCCAATCGGTGTTGTACAGCGGCTTACCGCTGGAGTCAAACAAAAGTGGATTCGTCCGTTTGGTTTTAGGGTCAACGTACTTGCCACCTGCCCAACCTACGGGGTCGTATTTTTTCGCATTTTCGTAGGCCACATCTTCTATACGCAAAAACTCTTCTGAGTTCAACAACGGAATTTTGCGGGGCAATACGCCCACGCTGAAATCGGTATCATAGTTGACCCGCCCACCGTCTTTACTTCCGCGTTTGGTTGAGACTAAGATAACGCCGTTGGCTCCCCGAGCTCCGTAAATAGCCGTAGCGGAGGCATCTTTCAGCACTTCAATCGACGCAATGTCGTTGGGGTTGATGTAGTCCATGGGCGTACTCCCGTTGGCAAGGTCAGCGGCATTCAAAATCACCCCGTCAATCACGTACAGAGGGTTATTAGCCACACTTACCGACGTATTGCCACGAATACGGATATTAGCACGGCCTCCTGGGCGACCTGAATTGACCGATACGTTTACGCCCGTAATTCGTCCCGAAAGAGCTTGGTTTAATGAAGCTGCTGGGCGTTCTTGCAAGGCTTCGCCTTTGACCGTTCCAACCGAACCCGTCAAGTCTGACTTACGCTGCACCCCGTAACCTACCACAATCACCTCTTCCAACGACTTCGCATCGACTTTGAGCGCGATGGTTAGTTGAACCTGATTTCCTACCATTACTTCTTGAGTAACATAACCCAAGTAGCTAAATACCAACGTGGCATTATCGTTTGGGACTTCCAAGTCAAAACGACCATCGGCGTTGGTTGTCGTACCACGGGTCGTACCTTTCACGACCACACTGACGCCTGGTAGACCCGTGCCCGATTCGTCATTGACGACCCCGCCAACTTTTCGCGCCAAGGGTGCTACCGCCTCGCGAGGTAAAGCTCCCGACGACGCAGGAACTGGAGCCGCTTCTTTTTCGGGCGTCAGGATAATTTGCTGCCCGATAATTTCATAACGTAGCCTAAGCGAACGGGTGAGTTTTCCCAATACCTCCGAAAGAGGCTCATTGGAAGCAATCAGCGTGATTTTACGGTCGGCAGGAAGCGCCGTCGGACGGTAAGCAAAGCGGATTTTAATCTGCTTTTCAATGACCGTCAACGCTTGCCTTACTCCCTGATTTTCAACATATACAGACACTTTTTGCTTGAGAATTTCTTGGGCATTGACTTCATTGGCCAACGACACACCCGTAAAAATCACCGCCAGCAGGCATTGTATCAGTGATAATTTCATAAGGTGGTAAAAGAGGGGTTTGAAACGTACCTTTGTTTTCATTAGATTTGAATGTTTTTGTTAAGAATTAGGCAAAAACACCTCCTCACGTCTTTCAGAGACGCTTGCAGATCGACCAAAATGACAAGGGGAGGCTAACGGCACCAGCGGTGTTGCAACCACTGCTGGTGTTTTTTTACATCAAGACGGGGATCGAGGCTTGGTGATCATCATTTTATTTGAGATTAAAGGTTTAGAGAAATGGTCATGGGAAGAAAGGCGCTACTACGTATTTCAACATCCTTTTCCGTAAATAATCACCTGTCCATCAATCAATTTATAATCAGCATCTAAGACTTTACAAATCACTTCCAACTTCTGAAAAAGGTTTTCGTCGGTGAGGTTTATGGTGAGCAAGCAGTTTGTCAATACCTCTTCATCATATACCACCTTAATGCCATAGGCTTTTTCTAAGGCCGCAAACACCAGTGGCGCGGGTGCTGCGTCAAAAACAAAACGGGCCATTTCGGCGGGCGGCAATAGCAGCGTAGGCGTTTCAACGAGTAACTTTCGGATGGTTGCCTCACTGCGGACAAATACCGCTTTCTGGTTGGGCGTGAGCACAATGCCTTTACTTTCGGGATCTTGGCGAGGGTCGCGTCGGTCGGCATATACCGATACCCTCCCCGACTTTACCGCCACGGTCACGTTGGGGTCTTTTTGGTAGGCCGCAATACGAAAACTTGTCCCCAACACCCTCGTTACCAAGCCATTGGCAAAGACTAAAAAAGGATGTTTTGGATTTTTTTCTACGTCAAAAAAAGCACCTCCTTCCAAATGCACTTCACGCGTATCGTTCTGAAAACGACGTGGGTACTTCAAACGGCTGTTGGTTTCTAATTGTACCCGACTACCATCCGAGAGTTGAATGAGCATCATTTTGTCCGATGAATTAATGGCCTCCATCCATTCTGGTAGCGCTTTGGTAGCCACTTCTGTTTTTTCGGCGGGGGCAATTCCGCCCCTTTGCCAAGCATAGCCAAGGGTCAGTACAATCACTGCCGCTGCTGCCCAACCTCCTATGCACCAAAGCCACGACGCCGTCCGTACATTCGGAGTTGATTCTAACGTATCTATAGTATGTTCTATTCGCTCCCAAATTACGGCGGCGGTTACGCTTTCGGCATGTTGGGCATGTAATTCTTGCAATCCTACAATGAGACGACGCGCCTCTTCTACTTGGTAATAACGTTCGGGAAAATCTCGTAAAAATCGTTGCCAAAAAATATCACTTTCGGGCGTAGGCACACAAACCCAAGCCCGAAAATAATCGTCGGCGGCTAGGTCTTCGGCTGTAAATTGGTAATAGTCCATAGGTTAAAGATGTTCGATTTTAAAAATAGGGTGTGGATAACGAGTTTCTGTTAGTAGAAAAAAAACATCGTGAGCACCATCGAAAAAATTCGGACGGTTTCGCGCAATGTTTTCAGGGCGGTGTAAATAAATCGGCAAGCTGATTGATAATTCACGCCCATCAATTGGGCGACTTCTTCGTTACTAAACTGATGGGTAAATCGCAAATCAATGGCCTGTTGCTGGCGTGGACTAAGTGTTTGGTAGCCTTCCCGCAAGCGTCGCAATAGCTGCTCTTGACGCTCGTCCGAAATCCATTGGTGCTCGATGGACCCTGCTTCGTCGGCGTTGTCAACATTATCAACGTTGGTGGCAGCATAAAACTCATCGCGCTGCTGCGCTCGCGTAATTTTGTTTCGCAACGACCTAAACAAGTAAAATTTGATAGAATCGGTGTCACTCAAGCGAGTTCGGCTTTGCCACAATTCGATAAACAAATCGTGGATACTGTCTTCTATCAGGCGCGCATCTGAGGTAACCTTGTGTCCATAACGCACCAATTCTTGGGCATATAGCTCATAAATCCACTTGAAGGCCCATCGTTCTCCTTCGCGAAAAGCATCCCAAAGTGCAGTATGTGAATGGTGTGGAGTCACTGGACGTCAGATTAAGTAGTACAGTCGAATATCTTTCGATAGCTTCAATTACTAATGCCAAGAATGCCGTTTTTTAATCCTATTTTTTTCATTATTTTTTTATTTTTTTTCAATATTCCATTTTATTACAAACAAAAATATACATAAAAGGCTGATTTTCTGAATATTAAACACAAACTCTTTACTACAATATTACACCCTTCTGACACTATTTTTGTTGTATTTAACCTATCTGTCTTAGGGGTGTATGTTTTCTATATGTTTATTATATTGTGCTCTATATGTTTTTGAATAAGTATCTCTAAAATCCTGTATTTATTCGAACTTCTGTCTTACTGATTTTTCCTATATTTTTAAAATTTCAGTAATTTGACCACATCATCCGTCTCGTTATGTCATCTTACGAAGAAAACATCACAAAAGAACTCCGACTTTGGCAACGCCAAATGTTGAAGAAGCCATCAGCGATCAATCAGCTGTCAAAGGCCGCTCAAACGTGGATCAATAACCTGATTCCCGAAAAAATTCACGAGGTTATTACCTCCACAATCAAACAAATGACGCGGGGCGTATTGTTTGGAGTAGAATTTATCACACCGCAGCCGCTTCCCGCCCATTCGTTGAAGGAGCGTGAAGCGGCTGTTCAGGCTCGTATCAATTTTTACAAAACAGCAGGTGCAGCCGAAGGAGGCGTGGCGGGAGCTGGAGGTATTTTATTAGCTATCGCCGATTTCCCGCTTCTCTTGAGCATCAAGCTCAAACTTCTGTTCGATATTGCCGCCCAATACGGCTACCCCATCGACGACTATCGTGAACGTTTGTATATTCTGCACATTTTTCAATTGGCTTTTTCGAGTCAGGAGCGCCGTAAGGAAGTGTATTTACAAATGGTCGATTGGGACGAAAAGAGCAAACTGCTTCCTGAAGACATTCACGCCTTTGACTGGCGCATTTTCCAACAGGAATACCGCGATTACATTGATTTAGCCAAAATGGCGCAACTCATCCCAGGCATAGGGGCCGCCGTGGGCGTGGTGGTCAACTATCGTTTGATTAATAAATTGGGCAAAACGGCTATGAATGCCTATCGAATGCGCTGGGTAGAGAAACAAAAGCTGCTTCAGCAAAAACGCTAAGCCATTTCTGTATTTATCCACAAAGAACTACTTCTTCGGCAAACTTTCCACAAAATCATTTGACAAACGCTTAGGCCAAAGATTCCGAACATGAACGTTGGAAGCTCGCAATTATGAAATTTTATCATTGGAATTACGGATCATTTCGACGGATTGAAAAAACCACCAAGGCACTTGTACCCGATCTTTGGAAACCACTTTTAAGGTAGTTTCACCGTGATGAACATGT
>JBDHXS010000262.1:0-8814 GCA_039810845.1 Runella sp.
CAAAGAAGCGGGTCTTCATAAATTGGACGCAGTCAAAGAAGCTGCCGCCGCTCGTTTTCGCCCGATTGTGATGACGAGTTTGTGTGCGATTCTCGGGATTTTACCAATAGCCCTTGCTTTAGGAGCAGGGTCTGAAAGCCGCGTTTCTATGGGAATTTCGGTTGTAGGCGGGCTATTATTTTCTACGATTTTGACTTTATACATTATTCCAGCTATTTATTCCTATTTGTCTCGTAATCACAAGGATAATCCAGACAAAGTTGCTCACAAGAAATTGTTGGCTAAAGAAGAAGCCTAAGTGTGCTTGTTATTCCATACCCTTTCTTGCATAGCCTCTGCTACAAAGCAGAGGCTTTTTTTTAGTTATTCAGAACTGTACGTCTTAGCGATACATTTTTCAGTTCATTATTAGAGATTAGGTGAAGTTTTACACTTTTATTAGGCGTTCTACTGCCTTTTCAAGTGTTTCTTCTTTTTTAGCAAAACAAAAACGTACAACTCCGTTGTCGGTAGCTTCTTGATAAAACGCCGACACAGGAATACACGCTACGCTGTGTTCTTTGGTAAGCCAAATCGAAAAATCTTTGTCAGACAACTCAGATAGGTGGTCGAAATAATATAATTGAAAATAACTTCCGTAGCTAGGTAGCGGTTTAAAACGCGTCTGCTGCATCAATTTGGCGAAGTAATCGCGTTTTTGTTGATAAAAATTAGAGATACCACGGTACGCATCTCGGTCTTTCAGGAATTCAGCCAAGGCAACTTGTGCAGGAGTAAAGCAACTGAAGCAATTGAATTGGTGGACTTTCCGAAATTCTGCCGTAAAAGCGGGAGGCGCAATGCAATACCCCATTTTCCAGCCCGTACAGTGATACACTTTCCCAAACGAAAAATTCACAAAAGCCCGCTCCCGCAAATCAGGATAGCGCAAAATACTCCGATGCGGCTCTCCGTCATAAATCAAATGCTCATAGACTTCATCCGACATAATGAGCAAATCATGTTCCAGAACAATTTGGCGCAGTTGTTCAATATCATCATCCCGTAAAATACTTCCCGTAGGGTTATTCGGAGAATTGAGTGCAATCATACGCGTACGAGGCGTAATACAGGCGCGTACTTCGTCCCAATTGATGCGATAGGTAGGAAATTCCAACGGAATACGCACCGCTACGGCTCCATTTACTTCAATGTTTGGAATGTAACTATCATAAGCAGGTTCAAAAACAATTACCTCATCACCGGCGCGCAGTACGGTCGTAAACGCAGTATAAATACCGTAAGTGCCACCAGGAGTGATGGTAATCTCTGTATCAGGATTTACATTTACTCCGTATAAATCATGGATTTTAGCTGCAATACTTTCCCGTAACGGCATCCATCCCGCCATGGGCGAATATTGGTTGAACCCATCTTGTAAAGCATTACAAGTAAGACGTACAAGCTCTTCGGGCATCTGAAAATCAGGAAACCCTTGCGAAAGATTGATGGCTTTATACTCAGTGGCCAAAGCAGACATCACCGTAAAAATCGTGGTACCGACGTTGGGAAGCTTCGACTCTATTTTTAAACCTTCCATGGAGTGTTTGATAATTTCGTGTAAAATTATTCTATTCAAGTCGAAAAAATAGTCCAAATTTGTAATTTGAACGATATTTTAAATCAATTCATCATTCGCAATCACCAAATTATACCTACAAATGGATTCACTTTTTACTGCCGAAGCTATTATTAGTTTATTAACCCTAACATTTCTGGAAATCGTTTTAGGCATTGACAACATCATTTTTATTTCCATTGCAGCCAACAAGCTCTCCCGCAAAGAACAGCCCAAAGCCCGAAATATCGGCTTGCTGTTGGCCATGATTTTCCGGGTTACTTTGTTGTTCGGAATCTCATTTATCATTTCATTATCAAAACCTTTCACTCATATTGATACTGGCTGGTTTCATGCTGCTTTCTCAGGCCAAAGCATTATTTTGTTCGTTGGTGGGCTTTTTCTGCTGTACAAAAGTACTTCCGAAATCCACCATAAATTAGAAGGCGAAGAGGAGATAGTTCAAAAACCCAAAGGCAATGCTGCAAACAAACTCACCAGCGTGGTACTACAAATCGCACTTATCAACGTCGTTTTCTCCATTGACTCTATCCTGACGGCCATCGGTCTTACCAATAACGTTCCCGTCATGATTATTTCGGTCATACTTTCTGTCATTATTATGATGCTATTCTCAGGACCCGTAGGAGATTTTGTAAACCGCCACCCATCAGTGCAGATGCTGGGTTTAGCCTTTTTGATTGCCATTGGATTTATGCTGATTGCCGAAGGAGCACACTTGGCCAATGTTTCTATATTTGGTTCTCACATTGGTTCGGTTCCTAAAGGCTACTTGTATTTTGCCATTGCCTTCTCTTTGTTAGTAGAAGTACTCAACATTAGAATGCAGAAAAATGCCAAACCCGTTCAGCTGCACGATTACAAAGCCCAAGCTGAGCGAGAAGGAATTATCGCCGACAATCAAAGTGACTCTAAATAGAAAAGATTGATAGTGCGAGCGAGAGGTTCGCACTATCATATACCCTAAAAATCTATCCGATAAAAGAACACTGGCAAGAAACCGAGTTGATATTCCTGCTTAAAATAGGGTGCATGCGGTATATAGCTCAAACTCAACTGGTTTTTAGTTCCCAATACATTCACAATGTCCACCGCAATGGTGTGTGTTAGTCGATTTTTGTTGATTTTGTATTCGGTCTTGAGGTCAAAACGTTTGTAGGGATTGAATTGTAATGAATTACGCGTTGCATCGGCATAAATAATCTCCTGTGCCAACCGCGATTGCGTCGCATCCACAGGTCCGTACCAGCGCCCTCCCGTGGCTGTAAACTTCGCGCCGATGTTAAGACTCTTGCGTTTGTTGAACGTAAACTCCTTGGAAAACAGCGCATTGAAGGCATATTTTCCGTTGAAATCGGCATTTCTCCAAATTTTATCCGAGCCTTGGTATTGGGCATCAAAGAGTGAAGCCGTTACTAAAAAATAATAGCTGTTGCTGAAAAACTTTTCCAAGGTCATTTCTATCCCGTAATTCCGCCCAATGCCACCATTTTGAAGTTGGTTGGGGAATAACCGAGAAAAACCCGCTCCTGAGTTGACCAAGGAATACGAAGAAATGGTTTTTTCAACGGGAATATCGAAGAGATTTTGGTAATACGCTTCTACCAGCAAGCGCAAATTATCTGCCAACATCTTACTATACCCAGCCACAAAATGCCAACTTTTGGAAAGTCCTACATTTTTAACAGGGTACGGAATCGTATTGGCCTTGCTCAGGTCGGGATGATAAAAATACAAGTACGATGATAGTCCTTGGCTGTGTAGTCCCGTAGCGAAAGTAAGTTTCTGACGATTGGGCAAATCCAAGGCCAAACCAGCGCGTGGTTCGATAGGCGAATAACTATTGGCATTGATAGAACTATACAAACTGGTCAAGCCCAGATTGAAGGAAAGATTTTCGGTCAAATAATGTTTAAATTGAATATAGGGCTGCACAACTGCGTAGTTTTCATTGTTGGCATTCCAACGCGTTGCCCACGGTGTCCAACGCTTACTCGCATCTTCAAAAACACGTGCTTGGTCAAAGGCCGTAAAGCTGTACAAATCCAGGTTTACCCCTGCTTTCAACGTGCTTTTTGCGCCCCATTTTTTATTCAAATAGGTAGCAAACGAATATTTGTTTTCCGTGAATTTATAATCCAACAACGGACGAATGGAATCAATCACAAAACGTTTGTTTTCAATAAGCGGGTCACCTTGGGCATTTTTACGTAAAAACAAAAAGTCGTGGTTAGCATCCTGACTGTTGGTCGAAACGGCTACGGTTGCTTTGAAGAATGTACTTTTGTTAAGGGGTTTGTTCAACGTTATTCCCCCCGTAGCCATATTGGTTGAAAAATATTGATTGCGGTCGTTTTGACCAAAAATATTACGCTCAGAAGCTTCCTGTTCGCTAATCAAAATATCAATCGTACTGGCACCACCTACACCCCAAATAGCGACGTTTCCACCTTTTTTCAAAGGAAAATTAAAACGAGCAAAGCCGTCGGCGTAGGTAGGAGTAGCTTCGGTACCGATGTCTATTCCCGCTTTTTTGAATAACCAGAGGTTGGCGTAGCGGCCAGTTACTAAATAGGAAGCTTTACTTTTTTTCGATAACGGTCCTTCAGCTAAAAATTCCGTGCCCAGAAAGCCAAATTGGGCCGAAAGTTGGTGTTTTTCGTCGTTACCATTGCGAAGTTTCAGGTCAAAAACCCCGGCAGTCGTATTGCCGAATTCGGCAGGAAATGCGCCCGTAAAAAAGTCAGAATTGGCCAAATACTTGTTGTTGATAATTCCCACGGGTCCACCCGACGTTCCCGAAATGGCAAAATGATTGGGATTTGGAATGTTGATGCCTTCCAGCCGCCAAAGCACTCCTGACGGTGAGTTCCCACGAATCACGATGTCGTTACGCGAATCATCCGCTCCTTGTACGCCTGCGAAGTTGGAGGCCATCCGAGCGGGTTCGCCGCGACTTCCCGCGTACCGCCCCGTTTCTTCTACTGAAAACTGACGTGCACTGACCGTAGCCATTTCGTTGGCCGCTTCGCCATTGCGCTTCACTTTTACAACCACAGTATTGAGTTCAGTGACAGATTCTTCCATTTCGAGGTTCAAAACCGTTTCGCGGCCTGCTTCTACGACGATGTTATTGAGCAAAATTTCTTTGTAACCTACCAACGTAAAGCGCAAAGTTTGTCGCCCTACGGGGACGTTCGTAAGTCGAAAATTGCCTTCAACGTCCGTCACCGTTCCTACGGGTTGCGTAGCATTATTGACCAAAAGGGCGGCTACACCGATTAATGGGAATTTTGATTCTTTATCAACAATTTTACCGCGAACCGTTTGAGAAGGTTGGGCAAAACCAACAAGTGAAATGATGGAGAGTGTAAAGAGTAAAAGAAGCTTTTTCATAAATAATGGTTTAGAGGTATAGAAATAAGGTTTTTAAACCACGCGAAGCCGCAAAGAAGCAAAGAATTTCTAAACAGCTTCGCATGACTGACTATTTATTTGTTCAACAATTCGTCAAATGTTAAGGATACATAATACATCGCACCCACCTGTGGATTTCCCCAACCGGTAATGTATTGTTTGCCCAAAATATTGGTACCGCCTACTTTCAGAATAGATTTCAGACTGCTTATCTTTTTGCTGATTTGAGCATCCAATGTGCTGAACGCAGGAATCATTATTTGAGAGTTGTTTTGTGCGCCGCGTGCCAATACTGGCAATAACAAATCGGCCCAATAAAACTCATTTTGACCACGCCATACCACATTGAAACCCCAACCGCTGCCGCCCAAATTGCGGTTTCCAAAGTTTATATTGTAGCGATATTTGGGGGTATTGAAACCTACTTCGGTGCCATCGTCCAGCACATTCACATTTTTCTCATTGTTAAATAGTTTCACCCCACCAGCATTGAGGGTATTGTTGGAAAGATTAGCTCCGAGCGTAAAATTTTTAGGAAACGAATAATCCATGCCAATGCCGAATCCTTGCGTTTTTACGTCGCCAGTGTAGTTGGCCGACATCGAAATCACTTGCGGAATGGTAGGTGCTGCACTCAGTAAAACCCCGCCTTTAAAGTTTTTGAGGGTGCTGTGGTAGTAATAAATATCCAACAATAAACGCTTTGAAATCAATCCTTTGTAGCCTACTTCGTACGTCAGCACTCGTTCTGGTTTAAACTCAGGAAAGGTATATTTTTGCCCGGTTAGAATATTGACGGGTGCCAAATCGCGCAGCTTGTAAGCATCCCACAGCGCCGGCAAACCGCCAATCAACAAAGACACGGGCGTATTGAGATTGATGTACTGATTTTGCACACTCGGAATCCGAAAACCCGTTTGGTACGATACCCGAATGTTATTGTTTGGATTGACGGAATAGACTGCTGACAAACGCGGACTCCACTGTCCAGCAAAGTTTTCATTTTTATCATAACGCAGAGAACCTGTCAATTTTAACTTATCAGCAAAGCTTTTACTGATTTGTCCGTATGCCCCATATTCTCTGATGTTGTACTCGCTTCCGTCCGATTTTTTCAAAAACAAGGTTCCTTCCGAGTTCAAATCATACATCCGATAATTGGCCCCCACAATGATTTCAGCCACTTTAGGATCAAGGATTTGATTGAAATTGTACATTCCTTCCAAATGGTAAAGGTTGGTTTTATCCAAAAATTTGGCTCCGTTCGGAATCGCTTTTGCTTTTACGGCTTCTACGGCTTGGTCAAAAGCCGCCGTACCAGGTAGCAGTCTTCCTGCATCGGCAGTAGTACGTGCCGCATTGTGCAATGCTCCTGCCGCTCCGTTGACCGTCGCCAAGGCAGTAGCATAAGCCACTTGCGGGGCTTGTCCTGCCTGGAGTGCCGCTTGAAACGCTGGCACAAAGGTTTGAAAAGCTCCACCAGCGTAAGTAAGCGCGTATTGCGGATACCAAGCTGAAGCCAAACCAGGAATACCAGGCACGGTCGGAGCACTTGGCTTCCAAGCTTCATTGACATAGGTTGCCAAAATACCCGCTGCGTAGGTATCCCCTGAGTTTTCTTGAGTTGTGTAACCTCGTACGAAAAAATTGGCCCCTTTGATTTCAGCTTTGTATTGGCCAATGGTAAAATTCTTTAATTGATAGCGGTCAGAAGAGGTATAAACAGTAGAGCCTTGTCCCCAGTTGGCTTGCAAAATTGCCTCAACTCGGTCATTAATACGGTAATGCAGCGAGCCATTAAGTTTCAAACTACGGGTGTTGTAATTGACCAAATCCAGTTCGTTATAACCCGTACGCGAAACCGCCACATTGGGCAACAATACATCGTTCATCAATTGCGTAATAGGAATTCCCGTAGCGGCGGTAAACTGATTGATACCGCCCACCAACTGCGCTAATGAGGGCGGCAATTGGGCCAAAGGTACGCCCAACACTGTTTGGAAAGGTCCCCGCAAACTGGCCAGACCTGCTCCCGACGAATTTTCGTCGCCGTAGATATTCACTCCATCAAAGCCCGGATTACTGCGTGTTCCGTTGGCAGGCGTTGTTCCGCGAAAACTCTGGTCGCGGTTATCGTTGGCCTGCCAGTCTTCGGCATTCAAAAGACCGAAATTGACTTTAAAAGCAACGCGGTTATTAAAAGCTTTGGCATAACGAAGTGCAAAATCATAGAAAGGTGTCGTTTTTTGGGTACGATTGTCAGCACTCATCATACCTACTTTAGCGTAAGCACTCAAACCTTGGTACAAAAACGGGCTTTTACTGGTCATCAACAGGATGCCATTGATGGCATTGGGGCCGTACAGGGCAGAGGCAGCACCAGGCAACACTTCTACGCTTTCGAGGTCAAGTTCAGAGATACCGACAATGTTTCCCACGGAGAAATTAAGTCCTGGGGCTTGGTTATCCATGCCATCGGTCATTTGAACAATGCGCGTATTGCCGTTTCCTGAAAACCCGCGCATGTTAGGATTGCTGAACGTGAGCGATTGTGTACTGACGTCAATGCCTTTCAGGTTGCGCAGGGCATCATAAAAGTTAGCCGAAGGCGTTTCCCGAATGGTACGAATATCCATTTTTTCGACCGTTACGGGCGATTGTAGAACGCTTTGCTCTATACGCGAAGCCGAAACAATGACCTCTTGCCCCAACAATACTTGCTCTTTCATTGAAATCTTGATGTCGGAACGGTCGCCTTGAATGGCTACTTCCTGTGTTTCGTAGCCTACAGAAGAAACCACCAACGTGAACGGAACAGGCGTAGTGGTCGTTAGCGAGAAATTTCCCTTCGCATCTGAAATTGTTCCGATTACTTTGCCTTTTACCTGTACACTTACGCCGACTAATCCGCCTCCTAAAGCAGCGTCGGTAACAGTACCCGATACTTTGGTTTGGGCCAATAGTGCTCCTACACCTACCAGCCAAGCCGCCACGAAGAAGACGGCACATTGTACTTGTTTTTTCATGGTATTGCGATTTAAGGTTTAAAATATGATGTGAAACTGCCTCATTTATCAGGTCTTCGCAACCCTAATCTTACCTGCGGAGGGTTTGAGTTTATGTTCGGCAGTAAAATTTCAGTGCTACTTTGGCGACGAAGGGTATATTTTTTGGAGTTGAGCTACGATCGTATATTTTCGCCATTTTCGGATTTTTTTTCCAAAGAGAATCATCTCCTTTCTGTATATTGTTCGCGACGGCTGGACAAGTGCCCCAATCCCTGCCCCTGCCATAGTGAGAGTCAGGATTATACCTGTATCAATAATAATAGTAATAGTTCTTAAAAATGTTCCAAGAAATGGACCAGTTTTAAGTGGCGTTACATGGGGGGTGAATACAATTGCTCCCAACGCGCCTCCCAAACCCATCCCCACCAAAGCCCCCGAGGGCTTATTGATTTTAGCCCAATCGAGGTCTGAAAAAGCAATTTGTTTAAGAGCAATCATAGCGTATAGCGAATCTGCCGTTGGCAGCAAACCGCCGTGAGTAGATTTCCAAGTCTCTATGGCAATTCTAAGTTCTTTTAAATCAGCTACAACAAACGAACTGTCGGAGAGGGCAACCAACGCATTTTTTTGTGTGCGGACATGATCTACACCAAGCGTCGTAAAGGTGTGTATTTTAAGCTTTTCATTTCGTACTGAAAAAATGACTTGGGCTTGTATAGACAAAGCAAACAGCCAACAAGCTGCACAGGAGAAGAGAGTAAGGTTTTTTTT
>JBDHXS010000263.1:0-8811 GCA_039810845.1 Runella sp.
TACCTACCCAACGAACACCTGGCCCTGCATCACTAAAGAAAATAACTTCAGGGTTAAATTGGCGAACCATTTGTAACGTGGTTGGCCAGTCGTAATACGTACGCCCATCAATTCTGCGTTTTTCACGTGCGCCACCGTAGTAGCCGTCGCCACCATTGGCGCCATCAAACCACATTTCAAAAATAGAGCCGTAGTTTTCAAAAATTTCTTTCAATTGATTGCGATAGTATTCTACATAAGCAGGTTTGCCGTATTCGGGATGATTGCGATCCCAAGGTGATAAATATACCCCAAACTTTAAACCATATTTTTTACAAGCCTCAGCCACTTCTTTTACCAAGTCGCCTTGGCCGTTTTTGTAAGGACTGTTTTTGATGCTATGCTCGGTATATTTACTCGGAAATAAGCAGAAACCATCGTGGTGTTTACTGGTCAAAATTGCCCCTTTGAAGCCCGCGTCTTTCAAGGTTTTAATCCATTGTTCTACGTTGGTTTGGGTAGGGTTAAAAATAGTAGGTTTTTCATCACCATAGCCCCACTCCAAATCCGTAAATGTATTGGTAGTGAAGTGGATAAAAGCATTTTGTTCCATTTCGTGCCATCCCATCTGGGCTTTAGTTGGGGTAGGTCCCACGGCTTTTGGAGGCAATACATTGGGTACTTCCAATACGACATGTTTGACTTTGGTACGGTGGTGTGTGTAGGTGATATGCACAAGCCCATCGCTACTTTGGATGATGGCAGGATAACTAAACTCCCCCTTTGCTTCATCTTCCAACACATAAATATCCTGCCACTCTTTGCCATCTTTGGAAGCAGCTAAACGCAATTTTTGGCGACCATTTGACCATTCCTTGCCACGAGTTAATGGGTTATAAATCAGGAGTTGTGTGCCGTTCCTTAACGTCACAGCATCAGTGCCCGAGTTGGGGTTGGGCAGTGAAGTTCCTGCTACTTTCGACCACGTTTTGCCTCCATCGCCCGACCAAGTTTCTACGACTACATTCTGACGACTACGACATAGCAATTGCATTTTGCCATTGGGGTAGGTCAAAATACTGGGTTGAATAGCACCAAAATCGCCGTTATCAATCATGATTTTCTGCCAATTCTTGCCGTCTTTATCGGTTTTCTCTAAGTAAACATTCCAAATTTTTTCGTCCACACTTTCGCTACTCGTCGGGTGTAAAATATCCCCATTGGCCAGTTGGACGGATTTATTTTTGATAGGGCCAAGAAATCCATCAGGCAGTTTTTCTGGCTTCGACCACGTTTTTCCGTTGTCGGTCGATGTCATCACCAAGCCCCACCATTCACGCGGGTTGGGGCCTACTTTGTAGTAAAGAAAGAGTTTCCCTGCTTTGCTTTTAAACAAAACAGGATTCCAAGTGGGATAACGTGTACTGGCGTCCATCACGCCATCCGCCATTTTTTTAGGTGCACTCCATTGGCCATTTTTGTACTCCGACGTCCAAATACAAACATCAGGGTGGCGTTCGTGCGTCCCCCCAAACCAAGTGGCCATAAAATGATTTTTGCCAAGCTCAACAATGCTTGAGGCGTGGCATTGAGGAAAAGGAGCGGTTTCGTAAATAAATCCTTCTTTTACCAGCTTAACAGCAGGAGTTTGGGCAAAAAGGCCGATACTAAACAACAAACTAAATAAGAAAGCGGCGGTTTTAAGACTCATTGTGCGCAGATGTGTAGTGAGAAATGGAATTTTATCGCTCAAATTTAAAGCGGAATCTGCACTTTATTTACTGAAAGAAGATTTTACCATATCTTTTTGAGGCTAATGTAACCTCCAAAAGCATTTGGAAATAGTTGCCCTTGGTCTAATGCGAATGAACTTTTGATAGAACAACCCGCCCAGCGAGGAATTGGAATCGAAGCAGATAAAAGGCAAGAAAACTGGTTTGTATTTGAGAGAAAAGCTTGCTAGTAAGTCCCCAAGTTACGACTAAATGAACTACGGGTAGTCAATGTAATCTGCTTAAATAGAAGCCATTCGCTTCCTAAGTAGCCCATTAAAATACGATTATTTGAAAAAAATACTTCATTTGAAAGTCCCTGTATATCGGAGCGTAAGGTAGGGTAAGGAGCGATAAAAGGTGTTCCCAGTGTATTACCAAAATACGACCAACCTTCCTTGTATTGGCCGTGATTGAAATAGCTATCGCCGCCTTGATAACGAGATAAGGTAACAAATGTTTCACCGCTTTGGTCGGTAGTTTGCAAGTATTCCAACACCAACCTTCGTAAACGAAATGATGTCGTAGATGTGTTAGGCTGTCGCAAAAGGCGGATTCCCGTCAAACCATCAGGAAAATTTTGAAAAGCCAAACCAGAGGCATCTTCGTAAGGATGTTGGTGATAGAAAAGGATATTTCTTTTGGAGTCGTTCCATTCGATGGCAAAATCGTAGCTTCCCAAGTGGTTGCCAATGCGATTTGCTCCGTCGAATGAGTTATAGCGATCGTTGGAATAATCATCTGGATAACGACCCGTCACCAGCGATAGATAATCACGAAAAGCACTAGGTAGTTGGCCATTGACAGCCGCTGGAGAACTTAATAAATAATCAGCTTTTCCACCCCACTGAACTTGATGGTTGAGGCCCGCATAAAATCTGACATTCCAATGAGGTTTCCCAAAACGAACATAAAACTGTTTTTGGTGAAGATAAGCTCCTTCTATGTAAGGAACCGTAAACCAGCCTTGAGCATAAGCAGCATTAAAAGAGAGGATACTTTTTAAGAACTTAAGTGGAACAAAATCAATGGTTTGGAGTTGGATTTTTGGAAACGGCATAGCATTGCCCGACCACGACATAAATCCCGACGACAAAGTGCTGTCGCCCAACCCAAATAATTCACGTCGTTTGCCGCCGTACAGTTCAAAAGCACCAAATTTAATTTTAGCATACACTTCTGGCCATAGGAGGTCTTTGGTTTTGTCTGTATGAGAAGGTATAAAATTGAGTACGCTATTTGCGGCAAACCCCCAATCAAATTTCCGTTTTTTTGTCGTCGTTGAGTCGGTAGGGGGAACATAATCTCGGTTTATGCCTGCCCTGAGTGTGTAAAAGGCATTGTGTAAAGGTACAATTCCGTACTGATTAGTTCTGAGCCAAAAGGGCGTTTGCTTATTGGTCGCAAACGCCCCACCTATTTCAGTTTCATATTTTAGGCCACTGAATGGTTTCTTCAACTGCGCTTGTGCTATGTTAAATAACAAAGCAAACATAAAACCCAGTAAGTAGCGAAATAGCATATTAGTAAGCGTAGGATAAGAATGGGACATCAAAATATACGCAAAAAATACACTTTTAGACGTAATTTGCCTGTTATTTTTTTGTTAAAAATCACCCACAAGCTATTGTATGTCAGGTCAGAGCTTCGGGGCAGGTCTATCTACTCTAAAACAACCCTTTAATTCATCCGTTCAAAAATCGTCGCAATGCCCATGCCGCCACCAATACAGAGCGTAGAAAGCCCAAATTGTTTGCCTGTGCGTTCCATTTCGTCAATCAATGTAGCTGAAATAATGGCGCCAGTTGCCCCCAACGGATGCCCCAATGCAATAGCTCCGCCATTGACATTTACTTTAGAATAATCAACGCCCAATTGATCCATAAAAAATAAGGGTACAACAGCAAACGCTTCATTGACCTCAAACAAATCAATATCACTGATACTCATGCCTGCTTTTTTGAGTACTTTTTGGGCAGCAGGTACAGGACCTGTGAGCATGATAGTAGGCTCTGAACCTACAATGGCAAAAGCCTTGATTTTAGCTCGGGCTTTTAGTCCTAATTTCTCTCCGATTTCTTTAGAGCCAATCAACAAGCCTGCCGCGCCATCCACGATTTGGGAAGAATTACCCGCGTGGTGAACGTGATTTATTTTATCTATGTCCGCATATTTCATTAAAGCCAACGCATCTAAACCCATGCTTCCCATCATTTCAAAAGCAGGTTTTAATGCGCCCAATGATTCGACCGTAGTTCCTGGACGTACACCTTCGTCGCGGTCAAGGATCGTGATTCCAATCTCATCTTTGTAAGGAACTAACGATTTGTAAAAACGATTTTCTTTTTGCGCTTCTGTAGCTCTCCGATAAGATTCTGCAGCAAACGTATCCACGTCCTTGCGTGAATAACCATATTTGGTGGCAATCAAATCGGCTGAAATGCCTTGGGGAACGATATTGTGACGGGCTACAATTTGTGGATTCATAAATAACGCCCCACCATCAGAACCCATCGGCACGCGGCTCATAGATTCTACCCCACCTGCCACAATCAAATCTACCTGCCCCGACATTACATAAGCGGCAGCTTGGTTTATAGCTTCCAAGCCCGATGAACAAAAACGATTTAATTGTACTCCTGCTACACTTTCGGCATAGCCTGCTTCAATAACTGCCGTACGGGCGATGTCGGCACCTTGCTCTCCAATGGGAGTCACACAACCCATGATGACATCGTCAACGTAGGTAGTGTTTAGTTGGTTACGCTGTTGGATTTCTTTTAAAACAGAGGTTAAAAGCTGAATAGGTTGCACTTCGTGCAGCGATCCATCTGATTTTCCGCGTCCGCGTGGTGTACGAACAGCGTCATAAATGTATGCTTCGGCCATTTTCTAATGAGTAGTTTGGTTGGTGTTTAGTAAGTGGTGAAAAACAGAGCTATTATTCCATAAACATCTTTTTGAGGGCGTTCCACAAAGCACGTTTGTTTTTATCATCAGCCTGAATAATATCCAACGATTCGGCCAGCAAAAAGTTAACGCCCGCAATGCGTTTGGGATCGTACCGATTCATCATAAGTTCTAAGTTGATTTGGATAAAAGGAACACCGAAAGAGATGAAATGATGCACCTTTTTGTTTTGTATCAACGGCCTAAAATCCATCTGCTTAGCCCCTGAAAGGTTCAGAATATCTACGCCATCTAAGTTAAGGCTAACGGCTTTCAATACTTTCTCCAAGAAAATAGTATTACTTGGCGACATGGCAGGGGCTTCATTAACCAGAATTAGGATTTGATGACTGAGATTAGGAGTGACCAACTGTGGCTGTGTAGGCGGCATCACTGGTGTAGTCGGTATGGTACGTTTTGCTACGAGGGGGGCGATTGGTGCTTCGGCCACCATGGTAGCGGCTACTTCAGTCACGATTTTTTCAACAGCTTCGACCTCTTGAGAGCGGTAAAGCGTTTCGTTTTGAAAAAGGAGTTGATAGAAAGACTTCATTCTACAAAGCTAACAATAGATTTCCTTTTCCGCGTCGGAGTCCTTAGTTTTGTATCCTTAAAAAGCCTAATTCTATGAAAATCATTTGTATTGGTCGCAACTACGTTGATCATATTCACGAACTTCAAAATGCCATTCCAGAAGATCCCGTTATTTTTCAGAAAGCCGACACGGCGCTTTTAAAGGATGGTGATGCCTTCTATTTGCCCGATTTTTCCGAAGATGTTCACCACGAAGTTGAAATTGTGGTAAAAATCTGCAAAATGGGAAAGAACATTGACCAGAAATTTGCCCACAAATACTACGACCAAGTAGGTATTGGTATAGATTTCACTGCACGCGACTTACAATCTAAGCTAAAAGCCAAAGGGTTACCGTGGGAACTTGCCAAAGGGTTTGATGGTTCGGCACCTATTTCGGAGTTTGTTCCAAAAACGGATTATCCTAACCTACAAGACCTAAATTTTCATTTGGAAGTAAACGGGCAAACGCGTCAGCAGGGTAATACTTCGCTGATGTTGTTCCAAATTGATTATATTATTTCTTTTGCTTCTCGCTTTTTTACGCTCAAAACGGGAGACTTAATTTTTACGGGGACACCTAAAGGGGTAAGTGCCGTGAAAGCTGGTGATACCCTTACAGCTTACATTGAAGGGAGAAAAATGTTGGAGTTTGAAGTGAAATAACATAAATAGAAGTGAGTAGTCAGGAGTCAGATGTGGGTTAGGGACTCTTTGCATTTGGGATTTCTCGTAATTTAAATAAGACGCTTAAGGCATGATAAAAAAAAACTGTTTGCTCATTTTTCTTTTTTCATTACATATATATTATTCATTTTCACAGCGTTCAGGGCAAGAGACGTTCCCCAAGGGTTATTTTATATTCCCCATCAACCCAGGACAAAAAAATACCCTGGCAGGTGTTTTGGGGGACCTTCGTACCAATCACTTCCACGCAGGAATAGATATCCGAACACAGCAACGAGAAGGCTTCCAGGTGCTGGCTGCCGCAGATGGCTATATTTCCCGAATCAAAGTGCAAACGACTGGCTACGGCAACGTAATCTTCATCAAACACCCCAACGGCATGACTACTGTGTATGGACATTTGCTGTCGTATGCCGAGCCAATGGGGAGTTATTTGCGCCAAAAACAATACGAACGGCAATCATTTGACATTGAGCTGAATCCTTCGCCTGAGCAGTTTCCTGTCCGAAAAGGTCAACTCATTGCGCTTTCGGGTAATACGGGCGGGTCGGCAGGTCCGCATTTGCACTTTGAAATCCGAGACTCAAAAGATAGTTATCTCAACCCACTCTTTTTTGAGTTTACCGAAGTAGAAGATAATGTTTCTCCTTATTTCAATTCATTGGCCATCAGGCCCATGTCATTACAAAGTCGGGTAAATGGAGAATTTGAACGGATAAGTTTTCACCCTGTTCGTCAGAAAGAAGGCAACTATGCACTTTCTCAAACCATAAAAGCTTGGGGTGAACTGGGGCTGGAACTCATCGCTTTTGATGCCATGAATGGTGTAAATTTCCGGAATGGAGTCAACTGTATTGAAATCAAAATAGATGAGAAGGAAGTTTTCGCTTACAATATGACCTCATTCCCAAGTTGGAGTACCCGCGATTACAACAACCTGATTGATTATGCGACCGAACAACGCACGGGCTCGCGGTATTTACGCTGTTATAACCCTGATGGTAATCAATTTAGTCTTCAAAAAACCGATGCTTTTCGAGGGAAACTGCAAATCCGAGATACACTTACACACGATGTACAAATCACACTTTTTGACTCTTACGAAAACTCCTCGGTATTGCGTTTGAAAATAAAAGGAGAACCTCCCGAAGATCTGCCTGTGCCAGCGGTAGAGTCTGACTTTTCTCCAAATTTGGCATATATAAAAACGGAGATTGACGAAAATACACTTAAAATCAATGCGTTAGGGTTAGCTCAATTAATACCTGCGGAAGTGTTCATGAAAAAAAAACGCTTTCTGTTAGCACCAGCGTACAAATCAAGCGGTGAAACAATCTATCTATTGGATTTACGGGATGCACTGCCTGATTCCATTAAAATTGGTAGCAAAACCCTAAAAACCGATTTCCGTCAACGCATTGTACCAGATAAAGTAGATACCTATAAAGCAGACCGCTATACCATACGATTTGGGAATAAAAGTATTTTTGATACGCTCTACTTATCCGTGCAATTGCGCCCTAATGGGCTTATTATCAATGATGAAAATACACCATTGCGCGATGCTATTGGTGTCAATTTTCAGCCAGATAAAATGCCTGAAAATCCTGAAAAGACACACGCTTATCGCATTGACGGTAATCGGACACGGTTTGTCGGAGGAGAATGGCGGGGAAATATTTTCGATTTTACAACCCGTGAATTAGGGAATTTTACCCTTGCTACCGACACTACTCCCCCTTCGGTACAACTTATTCAATCCAATAAAAAAATAATTTCAGCGCGCATTTCTGACGGGATGTCGGGTATAGATAAATTCAGTGCGTACGTGAATGGAGAGTGGGTATTGATGAATTATGATTATAAGCGAAACTATATCTGGTCGGATAAATTGGTAGATTCGCTTGACTTTGAAGGTCCATTGAAACTTGAAGTAACAGACCGAGCGGGAAATATCACTTTGATAGAAACTCAAATTAAAGAGGCCCCTACTCGACCTGCGCCTCGTTCAAAATCAAAACGGGCAGTTGCTACAAAACGTGGCAAGTCCAGCGCAAAATCAAAAAAATCAGTTAAAGCTAAAAAATCGGCTAAGCGCCGAAAATGATAACATTCGTATTGCTATGCAACTTTTCTTTCGTCAAGTAGGTACGGGTCGCCCGATGGTTATTCTTCATGGCTTGTTTGGCTCTTGTGATAACTGGCTCACAATCAGCAAAATCATTGCAGATCAAGGTTTTTCTGTATATGCCGTTGATCAGCGCAACCATGGACGTTCGCCCCATGCCAATACCCATTCATATCCAGAATTGGCGAACGATCTACACGAGTTTTTGCAACAACAAGAATTAGAAAAACCGATCCTCGTTGGGCATTCGATGGGAGGTAAGACTGTGATGCAATACGCCATGCAATATCCTAATAGTTTTAGTGAGTTGGTAGTGGTTGATATTGCTCCTAAATACTACCCTGTGCATCACATTGAAATTTTGAAGGGACTCAAAGCCATTTCATTGGCTACTTTAGAAAGCAGAAATCAAGCCGATGAGATACTGAGTCAATACGAACCCAGCCTTTCTGTACGTCAATTTTTACTCAAAAATCTTTATCGTAACGACGAAGGAGTATTTGCTTGGCGCTTAAATTTGTCCATCATTGACCAAAACATTGAAATTATTGGCAATGATTTAGTAAATGTCCGTGTAGTGACTGAGCCAACGCTTTTTATGCGAGGGGCCAAATCTCACTATATTCGAGATACAGACATTCCTCACATCAATGATATTTTCTCTAATGCACAGATAGATACCATCGAAGGTACTGGACATTGGGTACAGGCCGAACAGCCAGA
>JBDHXS010000264.1:0-8784 GCA_039810845.1 Runella sp.
TCGTCGCTCCTATGATTAGCAGTTATTCTAATTTTCATGATACCAATGTCTATTCTTTTATAGATTTAGTACCCACGGTAGGCCCTAATTCAACAATAGTAAGTCTTAATATTGTGAATAATGGCCGAAATGGTGCTGGTACAACTGTTGGAACAAATTGGATGCCCATTGTTTGCCTTAGATTTGGCATACCTTCTACGAATTTAACAAAATGTTATAGCCTATCAATAAATGCTTCTCAGCCCTCTACGGTTGTAACTCGCGCTTATTCTAATCCAAACAACCCAACAGGATTGTCGTTGACACAGGAAATATCACAGGGAACTTTAACATCTATTTCAAATCAATGTCCAGTAAATCCTATCGTAGCATTATCTGGGGGCGGAACAATAAATGCAGGAGGTAGTGCTAATTTGGTTGTAACCTCTCAAAATAGCGTTCTACCAGCAACAGTCGTATTGAGTGGGGGGGGGGGGAATGTAACGCTTACTTCGCAACAACCCAGCAAAACTATCCAAGTATCGCCAATCCAGACAACAGATTATACTATTCAAAGCGTAACGGGTGCGTGTGGCGCAGGGACTGGGCAAGGAACTGCAAAAGTGACAGTCTCAAATTCAAATCCAGGGAACTGCCCACCTGAAAAGTGTATTCCTGCCACAATCAGAGTGCTGAAATAAGTATCAGTTTTTAAAAATATTCAGAAGGTAAGTGGCTGCTCGAATGGGCAGCCATTTACCATTTTGGACGTTTGTCTCTATTTCAATTAGTTTTTCTTTTATGATGTAATGCTGATAAAACTGTTCTTCTAAAGCATAACGAATGAGGCTGTGCATCCATTCTAAATTTTGATATTGACGATTTTGGAGATAAAATCCATTGGCTTTCACCAGTTTATCATATTCCAATATCATATTCCAAATCTCGTGTAAACCCCGATTTTCGATTGCAGAACAAGTTTTTACTTGCGGAAACCACCCATTGTCGGTGGCTGGAAATAAATGAAAAGCATTTTGGTATTCTATGACTGCTTGTTGGGTTGCACTTTGGTTTGTTCCGTCGGCTTTGGTAATTACAACGGCGTCAGCCATTTCCATGATTCCCTTTTTTATTCCTTGAAGTTCATCTCCTGCGCCTGCCAGTACTAAAAGCAAGAAGAAATCCACCATGCCTTTTACCACAGTCTCTGACTGCCCTACACCTACTGTTTCCACAAATATGACATTAAATCCTGCGGCTTCGCAGAGCAGTATTGTTTCTCGGGTTTTATTGGCTACACCACCCAATGTGCCACTCGAAGGAGATGGACGAATGTAGGCTAATGGATCGTGGGAGAGTTCTTCCATCCTAGTCTTGTCACCCATGATACTACCTTTTGACCGCTGACTGGTAGGGTCAATGGCCAATACGGCTAATTTTTTGCCTTGAGCAGTGAGTTGTTTTCCGAAAGCTTCGATAAAAGTACTTTTTCCTACGCCTGGTACACCTGTAATGCCAATACGCATAGACTGACCCGTATGCGGAAGAAGTTGCTCTAATACTTTCTGGGCTAAGTCTTTATCGGAAGATAATTGGCTCTCAATAAGCGTAATAGCTCTGCTGAGTATCATTCGGTTGCCCAATAATACTCCTTCCACATAGGCTTCGACAGAGAGGCGATTTCGCAAAGGAATAATTTGCAGTTAGCAATATAACAGTTGGAAGTAATTATTGGTAAAAATAATAGGTTGGCACGTAACTACAAACGTATTACTATTGTGGCTTACCTCCTAAGGATTCTTGGGTTAAAAATGCCTCGGCCCACAGCAAATCTTCAGGGGTCGTAATTTTGATGTTTTCGTAAGTCCCTTCGATAAGGGTTACGGGATAGCCTGAATGATTGAGAACACTTGCACAGTCGGTAAATGAATCTTGTTCAGGCGTTTCGAAGGCAGTACGCATCCAATCAAGTCGGAATGTTTGAGGAGTTTGGATGAGACGATAACAAGAACGGTCAATAGATTGATTATCACCATTCTTTTCTATAAGTCGTATGGAGTCTTTTAAGGGGACACTTGTTACAGAAGCGCCCTTTTCAGCAGCGATTTCAAAGCTCTGGGCAATAATATCAGGAGTTATAAATGGGCGGACACCATCGTGTACCATCACTAACCCTTCTTTAGCACTAATTCTTTTTAGGCCATTTTTTACAGATTGGAAGCGGGTATTTCCTCCTGTGACAGTCACAATAGCAGGATAAAACTCATGTTTGTTACAAAGTGCATACCAAGCTTTCATTTCGTTTGCAGGGAGAACTAAGATAATTTGAAGCGAAAAGTCGTACGCAAGAAATCTTTCTATGGTATGTATTAAAATGGGTTTTCCACCTATTAGCATGAATTGCTTGGGGATTTTCTTACCCATTCTCTTTCCGCTTCCTCCTGCTACAATAATGGCAAACTTTGTCATTAGCTTAGAGAATCAGCATGGCGTCGCCATAGCTAAAGAACTTATATTTTTCTTTAATTGCTATCTCATAGGCATCCTTAATGAGTTCATGGCCTCCAAATGCAGAAGTCATCATCATTAAAATAGATTCGGGCAAGTGAAAGTTAGTCAGCAGGCAATTAGAAATCTTAAAGTCGTAAGGAGGAAAAATGAATTTATCAGTCCAGCCTTCAAAAGGCTTCACACGATTGTTTGCTGATACAGAAGATTCAAGGGCTTTGAGCGAAGTTGTACCAATCGCACAGACTTTTTTGTTATTATCTAATGCCTGATTAATCACTTGGGTACTGGCTTCTTCAATGATAAAGTTTTCCGAATCGGTTTTGTGCTTGGTCAAATCTTCTACATCTACTTGGCGGAATGTTCCTACACCTACGTGTAACGTGATAGGAGTAAAGTTAATACCTTTGATTTCCATGCGCCGTTGGATGACCTTAGTGAAGTGCATACCCGCCGTAGGGGCGGCCACAGCACCTACATGTTGGGCAAAAATAGTCTGATAACGCTCGCGGTCAGCATCTTCTACTTTGCGTTTTATGTCACGAGGAAGTGGTGTTTCGCCCAATTCATCAATGGCACGCATCAATTCATCGTGATTTCCATCGTATAAAAAACGAATAGTACGCCCACGAGAAGTAGTATTGTCAATGACTTCGGCCACTAAATCACTATCACCAAAATACAACTTGTTGCCCACCCGAATTTTGCGGGCAGGATCTACAAGCACATCCCAAAGACGCATTTCACGATTTAATTCGCGTAACAAAAATACTTCGATTTTAGCGCCTGTTTTTTCCTTTTGACCGTATAAGCGGGCAGGAAAAACCTTGGTGTCGTTGACAACCATGACGTCGCCTTCACTGAAATAGTCTATGATTTCGGAGAATTTCTTATGTTCAATCTTTTTAGTTTGACGGTTTACCACCATTAGGCGGGATTCGCCGCGGTCGGCAGGATAGAGCGCAATTAGGCTCTGTGGAAGGTCAAACTTAAACTCGGACAGTTTCATATACCTTTCTTATCTAAAAGACACCTCAAAAAATTAAGACCGCAAAAGTACTAATAAAGTCGCTATAATCAGCCACTTCTGTTCTTTTTTTTAGATAAGATGCCCTTTGTGTCACTGATTGAGATATTTTTTATCCTTATGGAGCCACTGTAAGGCTAAAAGTTACGTTTATGTCATCGCTCCCAGGAGTGAGAGTGCCATTCTTAACAGGTTGTCCATTGATAGGAGGCTGGTGGCGAAGTTGTACGCGTAGTGTTCCCATGTTGGTAAAACTGGTGGTTACCGTACCTGTCAGCCCTATTGGAAAGCTACGACTATCTTTGTCTGTTGGGGTAAAAGAAAATAAACTAGATGGACTCGGAGAAAGTACTACCAAGTGTTCATCGGCTTCGGCTTGAATTTCCGTGGTTTTGTTAGTAGCAGGTGTTTGACTATCGTCCAAAAATTCTATATCTAACTTGTAAGTACGATTAGAGCGTAGAATGATAGAATTTACCGTAGGGGCATTTCCACCGTCGCCATCCAAATCTTTCCATTCAAAAATCTGTGTGTTGGTAGTCCCACTTTCAGTAAATTTTAGCCGTACAGTTGTAATGAGTTCGTTTTCATCTTCGGGAGCAGGTTCTTCTTTTTTGCCGCATCCTTCGAAAATAAATCCAAGCAATAAAATTAAGACTAACTGGTTATGAAGGTATTTCATTGTAAAATTTATGATTTGAAGTTGTGTATTAAAAGCTCCATTTTAGGCGTATAGAAATATTTCTGCCTTGTTCAACGGCATAATACCTAAAACGATTCAAATAATCTCGATATGAAGTATTAAACAAGTTTTGCACCGATATGCTCCATTGGAATCCTTGATTTTTAGGTAAATCAAAATTCCCCCCTGCTATTAATGACCAAAGATGATAAGCAGAGGGCGGCTCCATAAAATCGCTATTGGGTGGTACACGCCGCTGTTTATTTACCCAAAGATGATTTAATGAAAGATAAGTGTTTTTTTGATGGAATAACCTACCTAATTCCCAACGCAAGCCATTTTCGACGCGATTGGCAGGAATTAGTACTAAATAATTGTTTTCTAAGCAATCGTAAGCGCGTAAATAGGCTAATTTTTGGGTGTGTATAAGCTTTTTAGTAATGATTTCCCATTCGGTATCTAAGTCAATTCCCGTAAAAGTAGCTTTCGTTTGGATGTATTTAAAGTAAGGAAATGCACCGCGAATAGTTAGTATGGGTTCGTCTTGAGGTTTGAGATAGATGAAATTATGAATTAAGTTACGGTAAACCCCCAACTCTGCTCGGAAACGTTTTCGGATATAATCAACGCTTCCGATGAAGTTATAAGCTACTTCGGGCTCAAGTTGATTATTCCCTTCCTCATAAGCCGCAGCTCCATGGTGAACACCCTTGCTGTATAATTCGTTGGGATTAGGCGGTCGCCAAGCTGTGCCAAAATTTACCCGAAAAGAGAGCCATTCTTTCGCATTGTGTATCATTCCGGCCGTGCCCGACCAACTTCCAAAGCGATGTTGTTGTGGATTTAATGTAGTTCCAATGAATCGAAAAACGTCTAATTTTCTCCAGTCGTATCGCGCGCCTACTTCCCATTCCCACTTCTGATGTACAATTCGCTCAATCACAAACAGCCCGATATTGGATTGTTCAAAATCGGGAATAAGTGGGCGTCCATCCGTAAAATTATATTGGTACAAACCACTTAAGCCAATTTGGCCATTGATTTTGCCCGCTAATGGTTTGTGTTCAAAGGTTAAATCACCCGTAAAAGTTGTAAGTCGGAACAAAAGCGCAGGCTTGGATAGGGCTTGGGGGCCGTGTAAGTCATATTCAGAACGCCGATTGAATTGCCGCGCTGCGGTTAGACCCAGACGATTACCATTGAAGTTGTAGAAGGTTTTAATTTTCAGTAAATTATGGTTAATCAATTGATTTGGACGCTCAATTTGACGAATAAAATCTACTTTTATGAACGGCTCACCATTTTTAATGACGTTGAGCAAATCAGATGTACTACCAATATGAGAGCCAGAAAATATGCCCAGGTTGGTTTGGAATTGACTATAGAAAACTTCAGTTCCAAACTTGCTGTTTCGGTAGCCTGTAGTGACCGAAAAATTCTGCTCTTGTACGCCTGTGTTGGCCAGAAAATAGTTAGGCGTTCGGATATTTCCCCCATTTTTGAGCGTCCCCTGAACTCGCCAAATCAAACCTTTTTGTTTGGGAATACCTCCTTGCAAAGTTCCCGAAATTACCGCCATTCGTCCGTTTGAAAATGCAATAGCATTAAGCTCCCCGCTAATTTGGCTTGTTTTAGGCAATTCTTCTGGTTCTACTAAAATCACCCCTCCAATAGCATCTGAGCCATATCGAACGCCTGCTGCGCCTTTGACAACGGTCATTCGTTTTGCAATGAAAGGATCTATTTCAGGGGCATGTTCAGAACCCCATTGTTGGCCTTCTTGCCGTATGCCATTGTTCATAATCAGCACTCGATTGCTGTGTAAGCCATGAATAACAGGTTTGGTAATTGAAGTCCCCGTTTGAAGAATAGTAACACCCGTAATTTTCTTGAGGGCATCACCCAGGGTTTGTCCACGGGTTTGTTCAAGAGCTTGCCCTTCTAATAAAATACTTTTTTGAGATAAAGGGGCTTGAAGGCGGCGAGCTATGATTTCAACATCTCGGAGGTGAACTTCGTCTTCGTTGAGGTTAATGTCTTCTTCTGCACTGTGCTCTAAAAAAATAGTCGTTTTTACTGCTTTATAACCTACTATTCGACATTCAAGTACATATTTTCCCTGACAGAGTTGCTCAATTTTGTATCGCCCTTCAGCATCGGTTGTAACGTTACGGCCTGTTTCCTTTAGTATTACCATTGCCCCAGCAATTGGCTGATGAGTTTCTCGGTCTTTAACTATCCCTTTGATGAGGCAATGGCAATCAGTAAGTGATTGAGATTGTACTCCCAAACTCACTAATAATAGTCCGCTAAAAAAGATCAAACGCTTCAACCTCAGTATATTTTTACAAAGGTAACTCAAATGCAACTTTGTTGCAAATGATAGTTTTTTTAAAAAAAACCTGTCGGACTCATAATAACAAATAGAATCAGACAGGTTTTTTTATTTTTCTGTTTCGTCGGTATCTGTAGTTGCGTCTTTGGGTCGTTCGTAAATAAGTTTTCCTTTGTCGTCCCATTCACTAAGCAGAATGCCTTCGCCATCCTCATACCAATAGCGAGGATAGCGTGTCACTTTTTTGCGTTGACGCCGATATTGATAATATTCATTCCAAGTACCCACAGGCAAGTCATTGTCATACTGACCTTTTACCATAAGTTGACCTCCATCATAAAACATCAGGTAATCGCCTTTGCGTTTGCCGTATTGAATCGGAATTACTTCACGCACTTTAGTATGGGCAGAGTCGTAATAACTAATGATGGATTCGGCAGGAAAGCCGCGTTTCCACTTGGTTTTGTCCAACAGTCGGTAGTCTGCGTCGTAAGTTTCCCAACGACCATCTTTGGTACCGATATAATAATTACCTTCTTCTACCACATTGCCTGATACATAGCGCTTATAAGGCCCATGTAAAATTTGGGCTGATTCTTTGTCTTTTATGGCCGATTTACTCACAATACGATTGCGACAGTCATACCAAAATACTTCTAAACCATCGTACGTTCTTGGCTGACGATATTCTTTCAATACGTGAAATTCTATTTGTGTAATACGGTCGCCACTTCCTGTACTGGTGGTCATCCGAACAATAGAAAGACCTTCGTAGTCAGTATGGTACTTTTTCTTTTTCTGACGACGTGCTTTTTCTTGTTTACGTAACTCTTTGACTTTTAGTCCTAAATCGGGAAGTTTTTCGGTAAAAAAGTCTTTCGCATCTGAAGGTTTGATAGATTTCCCTGCTACGGTGGCTCCTAAGCCCAAGTCAGGAGACGAAATTCCTGCCTTTTGAAGCAGACTATCGGCTTGGGCTTTTCTTTCTTTAAGCTTTTGCGCTTTTGTACTTTTTGTTTCGGATGTAGTTTGCCCCTGCGCTATCGAGAGCGTAAAAAAGATGATAACTGCACTTGAGAATAGTCGTATTGTATTCACTTGTCTTTGCACATTTACTGCTGAACTAAAGAATAGTTTGCCAAAATTATACCAAATTTAAAAACGTTCGTATTTTGATTTTGTTGTAATGGTCAAAAATACCAAAAGCTTCCCTAAAAATTCGGCTATTTTGGGGAAGTTTTTGGCCAACGGTTCGTACTTAGTTTTCTTAGGCTCTCACTATGCGAACTACCTTTTGACCCGCATCACATTGCATGGCGCAAAGATAATGGCCTGGTACAAGCCGAGTACCTTCAATAAACTCTGAATATACGCCTGCGGCTAAGTGTCCTTGGCGAAGAATGCTAATCTCCCGTCCCACCATATCATATAGTGCTATTTTCACATTCATCTGTTTTTTCAATGAGTAAGCTACGCTGGTGTAGGTAATGAATGGGTTAGCAGCATTTACATCAAATGTAAAATCTTGGTTGCTGGCGAGCAAGGTACTGGTGGCAATTTTGAAAATAGGAAGTCCGGTAAAATCCTTGTTTCCCATAATATCGCGGGCTACCTGAGCTTCTACGCCAAGGTGATCCTGAAGAATACTGGTATAGACTTGACGAAAATCATATTCAAATTTGATGTCACCATTTCCGTCTAAATCGTTTAGATTAGGGTTTTTACCAAGCAGTCCTCCTCTTACGCCGCTTCCAATGACAAATAATGGTGCGGCGGATCCGTGATCTGTCCCCATCGTGCCATTCTGCGTAACCCGCCGACCAAACTCAGAGAAAGTCATGACAACTACCTTATCGGCCAAGCCGCGTTTCTCTAAGTCTTTCTGAAAAGCAGCTACTGCATCCGAAACCGTTTTGAGGAGGTTGGTGTGCGTGCCTGTATTGGTAGCATTGGCTACTACTTGGTTGGCATGTGTATCAAATCCACCAATCGTAGTTAAATAGATAGGAGTTTGGAGACCACCTCCAATCAACTCCCCGACAATCTTCAACTGATTGCTCAGATTGGTGGTAGGGTAGGGCGAAACGTTTTTGGTAGCACCATCCCATTTTTTCTTAATAATATCAGAATAAGCTACTGATTGCGTAGCGATTTGGCGCATAAATTTCAGTTCTTCACCTGCCAAGGTGTCTGGAACAGGTTCATTGTCAACCATAGTACCCGTAACGAGATTATAGAAGTTAGTAGGATTGC
>JBDHXS010000265.1:0-8784 GCA_039810845.1 Runella sp.
TCGTTTGATGATGACGGTGTCGTTTTGTTTAGGTGCTGTTTTTTTGGTTAGTTATGTACTATACCATCTGTCAAATGAATCAACACCATTTGGTGGTGAGGGGATTATTCGTCCTATTTATTATTTTTTACTAATTTCGCATATTACACTTTCAATAGGCGTGGTGTGGTTTGTATTGAGGGCTATTTATTTTGCAATGAGCAATCAAATAGAACTTCATAAAAAAGCTGTAAAATGGGCATTTCCTATTTGGCTTTATGTGAGTATTACAGGGGTTATTGTGTATTTGATGATTGCGCCTTATTATAATTAATCTTCAATGGTTTGACTCATTATGAAAAAGCTTAAAATAGTACTTTTTGCTCTTTTGTTACTCATTGCTAACTACCAACTTAGTATGGCCCAGTGTGCTATGTGTAAAGGTGCCGTAGAAACAAACATGAGCACGGGTCGTAATGTTATTGGGAATGGAATCAATGCAGGGATTGCTTATCTTTTTGTGTTTCCCTACTTGACAGTAGGAGTGATTGCTTACTTGTGGTATCGTAATAGTAAAAAGGCTTTAGCCCAAAAATTAGCCCTTCAAGCTCGCCTTCGCGAGGCCATGGGACAATAAATATATCCCAATTATCGAAAGTTAGCAGTTCGTGACTACTTACTGTTGACTCCATACTGCTAACTGTGGACCCTAATGTATTCCTCTGCTAAATCTCTTTTTGATTATATTGTCCAAAATGTAACAGCTTATTCTCGCAAAGAAGCAAGAGCTATGGCTTTTATGTTGCTGGAACATTACTTGCGATTGCGGAATGTAGATGTGCTTGTGGATAAGCCTATACCTTCTAATGCTTCGCAACCTGATTGGGATAAAATTATTGAGCGATTAAATCAAAGCGAGCCTGTTCAACACATTATAGGCTCTACCTACTTCTGTAATTTAGAATTTAAGGTTTCTCCTTCCGTATTAATTCCTCGCCCTGAAACCGAAGAGTTAGTACGTTTGGTTGTTAAAGACTGCTATTGGGACGAAGACCCCATCAAAATCGTAGATATTGGCACAGGAAGCGGTTGTATTGCTATCGCATTGGATCGTTTTATGTCTTTTGCCAAAGTATGGGCTTGGGATGTGTCAGATGATGCTTTGGCAATTGCGCAAGAAAATGCACATAGGTTACTTTCGGAAGTCACATTTGAAAAATATGATATTCTTAAAGAAGATACATTTGAAGGGCAATTTGATTGTATCGTGAGCAATCCTCCTTATGTCACTTATTCAGAACAAACAACTATGGAACCAAATGTCTTGCGTTTTGAGCCACATTTGGCCTTATTTGTTGAAGATACAGACCCACTTTTGTTCTATCGTGCTATTGCCGATTTTTGCCTCAAACACCTCAAACATACAGGTGCTTGCTATGTAGAAATCAATGAACATTTTGGGGCGGCTACTAAGCAACTTTTCTTGGAAAAAGGCTTTAAGAGAGTAGAAGTAATTCAGGATATGTATGGTAAGGACCGCATCGTAAAAGCCAAACTTTCGGAAGAAGGGTTGTAGAAATCAAGGTTTTCTATTTAAGATTTCTGTAAAGGCCAATTCAAGTTAGTCAAAATAAGTACTCTTCTTTTAGTCTAATCTCTCTGCTTGGTAATTGGTTTTGTGTATGCCCGAAAGGTTGTATTTTGCCAATGTTTTTGAGAAAAAAGTATAGTAATGAATTATTGGAAAATTATTCTTCTGGTTTTAGTTTTTTCAAGGACTTACAGCCAAAATATACGGAAAGTAAGTGCTACTATGACCATGCGTACTGCCCACAAGGGAAAGACCACCAATACGAGTGCAGAATTATGCTATACAACGTCAGGTCGTATGATAACATTATTCCCCAAACCTTCCGAACTATATGTTTTTAACAATTCAAACGGAGAGTTGAAGGTGTATGACCCTACCAAAAACACAGTCTTGCAACAACAAAATGCTACTTATAGTACCGAAACAACTCAATTCTTTTTCTTTTTACACAATAGAAAAGCTGACTTGGGACTGTCGAGTATGGGTTTTAGTTTAGGAGGAACAAAGTTTGAAAATGGCGTGATGATTACAACCTGGAAATCGCCTACTCCATTGGCTAAAAATATTAAGCGGGTAGAACTGGTACATAAAGGTCAAAACCCAATTTTTATGAAGTATGTTGATCCGTCAGAACGCACTATTAAGAAAGTGTTTTACTATGATTATACTAAATTGGGAACTGTAGATTTTCCACAGACAATTACGCAAATAGATTATTTAACAGCCCGTGATTCGATTGTGACTAAGACAGCTTATGGTGCGTTGAAAATAAATGAGCAGGTAACTTCCAATCTATTGGATTTTACCATTCCCGCTAATGCTAAAATCATAAAATAAGAGGCTGATAATGAAGAGAGTAGGGGAGTTGTTGCTGGTATTTAGCTTGTTTTTGATGGCTACCAATTTGTGGGCACAAGTATCAGATTTAGAGCTATTAGCCGAGTCGGGTTCTGCTCCAATTTTAAAATTTGGGCAAACAAAAAAGCCTACGCCTAAAGCTTTCTTGCGTTATAATCCTGCTTATTGGTTATTAAATGGTGCTTTAACTGGCTATCAAAAAGTAATTTCACCCCAAATTTCGGCAGATTGTTTGTATGAATTATCGTGTTCACGTTTTAGTCGTAGTGCCATTCAAGAATTTGGTATTTTTAAAGGAGTGGCACTTACTGCCGACCGCCTTTCACGCTGTAATCGAGTTGCCGCAACGAGTATTGAACTCCTGCGAATTAATCCACAAACTGGTAGAGTAGTGGATGTGCCAATCATGTATCGAATAAAAATGAAGGACGAACAATGATAGAAATTAAAAGCCTGTTTTTGTCGTGTCGGAAGTGTCTTTTTTTTTGTTTATTCTTTTCTACCTCTCTCTTAGCTCAGCAGCGGCTCTCTTCTGATTCTCTTTTTGTAGAATATTTACTGGAGAAAAAATACTATAACGATGTTCTTAATTGGACACAGCATCGCCAAGTTTTTCCATACTATCGTGGATTGGCATTTTATAACCAATTGAAAATTGATTCGGCCATTCGCTATTTTGAACAGCTACCCATAAGCCACCCCAATTACGTTAAGGCACAATTTTTAGAAGGGTTTGGGCATACTTTCTTGAAAAACTACAGGAAGGCTAACCAAATTTTTTCAGAGCTTTCACCGCCAGATTCATTATTGAGTGCGCTTCAAAGTTTTCAATTGGCTGGTATCGCGCTGCTTGAGCGAGATACACTCAAATTTGTTTCCTACCAGCGGAAATTTAATGGCAAATATTTTGCATTCAGTCAGGAAGAAGAAAAGTTAGTCGATAACTACCGTTTGATTCAACAACATAGGCGCAAATCGCCATTATTGGCGGGTTTAATGTCAGCAGTTGTGCCAGGAAGCGGGAAGATTTATGCAGGTAAAACAGGACAAGGTCTGATCACGTTTATTCAAAACTTGGCGCTTGGACTTCAAACGTATGAAGCTTATCGCCGTGATGGCTGGAAGAGCCCCCGTTTTTTAGTCTATGGAGGACTGTTTACTTTTTTTTACATAGGAAATATTTGGGGAAGTACACTAACAGTACATGTACGTAAGCAAGAATTCAAAGATAAAGTCAATGAGCAAATTATGTTTAATATGCAGATTCCTATCCGTACTGTGTTTAATCAGTAATCAAAGTAAAAGCCAATCTCTACAAATAGCTGATAGTTTGATAAAAAAGTACGAATATGCCTTGGCTGCGGTTTATTATGAAAAAGCATTGTTCGATCAGAATCAACAACTTGATGTATTCTCACCAGATGCTTTTCGCCTAAAGGCAAATCAATTGCTATACCAAAAAATAAAGTGCCAAAAAGCTTTGCGGATTTTTGAAGATGCTTGGCAAACGGCACAACGATTTGATTTAAACGAGCCGAATGACACTCTTCAGTTCAAATTGAGATACGAAGGGGCTTTGTGCGGATATTTGAGTCAGCGCTATAATGAGGCCTATGGACAAATCCAACAGGCTCGTTTTTATATAAATGATACTACTTTAACCATAGCCTTGGATGTATTAGAAATTTTAACTTTGAATGAACTTGAGCGCTGGGAAGAATCAAAGACATTATTCCGTCGTTACGCTGCTCGTAATCAATTATCTATTCAGGTGGATGATTTATACAGTTTTATAAAGAAGAAGCCTAAAAATCCCAATAAAGCACAGTTGATGTCCTTTCTGATGCCTGGACTGGGGCAAATCTATGCGGGATATACCAAAGAAGGGTTAGTGTCTGCTGGATTACAAGCTTTAGCCTTGGGTTTTGGCGTGTATCATGTTTTGAACCGATACTACATGATTGGTTTTTTTACGGGAGCAGGATTATTTCAAACATTTTATTTTGGAGGGGCAAGACGGGCCTCCATAATGGCAGAGGAAACCAATCGCAAAAGGAAAGCACGTAATAGCCAAAAAATAAGAGCTTTATTGGTAGAAAATGAACAAAAAAAAGAGAGATAACTCAGTTTTCTCTCTTTTTTGAGGTTAGAATAAAATTAGTTAGCAAACATAAAGAACTTCTTGTTATCTACGTACTTACTAAAGTTTTTCTCTTCGATGACTTCCAGAAGTAGTACAATCCAGTCAATCAGAGCAACAATTCCGAGACCACCACAGGTTAGAATATATCCTACGATAACTCCGCCAGCAGTACCAAGATAAGCACGGTGAATACCTAAGAATCCTACTACCCAAGCTAAGATAAAAGCTACGACTGGTTTTTTATCACCTGCCATAATTTTTGTCACATCTTTCCCTTCGCCCATTAAACTTTCGAGTGCTGTAGCAGCTTGCTCTACATTAGCTATATCCAATTGTTCACCTGCATTGAGAGTTTGTTCAATCGCTTGGGCATCTACAAAATACTCAGCAGTAGTAGCATGGCTTTTGCTTACAAGGAGTACAGCAAAGCAAAAAACAAGTGCAAATAGTTTTTTCATAATTTACTTTCGGGTTTTAATTTTGATTACGCCTCAAAAATAACGGTTGAGGCGTAATCAACAAATGAGAAATGAAGAATTTTTAGAATTTGAATGAAATACCTCCTTGGACCCAAGAGCCTCCTGAACCTAAATCAGCAAAAGCAGACAGATTGTTGGAAATATTCATATTTGCTCCCAAACGGGCTAACAAATTAACAGATGTGTAGCGCGTTCTGCCACCGGGACCGTAAGCATTCCAGTAGGCATCTGGATAGCCCCAACTTCTCAATAAAACACCTCCAGATACATAAAGATCAAACTTATCATCTTTCATATTTAAAATACGATTTAAGTGATAATCTGCGCGGGGACCAACTTGAAAGTCGGAATAAGAGTAATTAGCAGTCAAATACCCCAAAGAAGATCTCTCGTAGCTTGCGTATAAGCCGACACCCAGGTCATCCATAATTCCAAATTGGGCAGAAACATTACCTCCGAGTGAAAAAATACCAACTCCAAGCTTAACTTGTTTGTCCCCTTTAGAGAATTGAGCAGCTGACTCAGTGTGAAAGCATACAATGGCAATCAATGCCAAAAATGAAAGAAAAAAACCTTTTTTCATGGTAAGTTGTGATTTTAGTTTTAAAAAACGATTCAAAGAAAACACAAAAAAATCTTTAAGTAACGAGCGTACATCCAAAATTTATTATTCGGTAGTATTTGTGTAATAAATGAACCACTCCACAAAGTAAATGTAGAACTGAAGGTTGGGAAATACAAGGGTTTAAAAGATTTTAATCTTCTAAAGAATCGAATCTTCGGAGACTCATCAATTGTAAAACCTTCCTGATTATCTTTGCAACGAAAATTTTTATCTCTTTCATGCCTAAAATTATCATTGCCGTTGACGGCTATTCGAGTTGTGGCAAAAGCACAACTGCCAAAGGAGTGGCGTCTTACCTGGGATACGCCTACATTGACACAGGAGCCATGTATCGGGCTGTTACGTTGTATTTTCATACACAGCACGTATCACTTACGAATCCCAAAGAAATTACCAAAGCCTTAGAAAATATAAAAATAGATTTTCGACGCAATCCCGAAACAGGGCGTAACGAAACCTACCTCAATGGGTTAAACGTAGAAGATGAAATCCGAAAATTATACATTGCCAATTGGGTGAGCGAAGTTAGTGCTGTATCTGAAGTACGTCGAGCTATGGTAGCACAACAGCAGCGCATGGGCAAAGCGCGGGGAGTAGTGATGGATGGGCGTGATATTGGAACGGTTGTATTCCCAGATGCAGAACTTAAAATATTTATGACTGCTGAACCAGAAATCCGGGCGCAGCGCCGTCAGATTGAATTATTGGCTAAAGGCGAAATGCTTGATTTAGGCGAAATTCTTCAAAACATTCATAAAAGAGATCGTATAGATACTACGCGTGCTGATAGCCCCTTGAAACAAGCCGAAGGGGCAATATGGGTAGATACCTCTTTTATGACACTCGATGAACAAATAGAATTGGTGACTCATCTGGCTGATGAAAAAATTAGTAACCTTATGCGAAAACGTCAGGTGGAATCATGAAGGCCGATTATCTCATTGTAGGACAAGGCATAGCTGGATCGGTATTAGCTTGGACATTACATCAACGAGGGCATCATGTTTTGATTTTGGATGACCCAGCTCTACCCTCTGCTTCAAAAGCATCAGCAGGAATCTTTAACCCGCTCACTGGAAAAAAATTAAATCGTACTTGGAAAGCCGATGAACTTTTTCCTTTTGCCAAAGAATTTTACGGCGAAATGCAAAAAAAATTGGGCACGGAGCTTTTACATTTTTGTAACATTTATCGGCCTTTTCGTTCTATCGAGGAACAAAATTCTTATTTAGCCCAAAGTGCTGATCCCATTTCGGCAAAATACGTTTTGGCAAAGGCTGATAATGAAAAATTCACTCCTTTTATCGAGAATCCGTATGGGGGTCTCCAAATTACGGAATCAGGGTGGTTGGATTGCTCAGAGATGCTTGAGAAAATAACAGCTTTCTTTGTAAGTAAAAGTCAATATATTTTTGAAAAATTTGAGTATAGTAAAATTGATTTTCAGGGTGATGGAGTTTTTTATAAAAATATTGAAATAAAAAAAATACTATTTTGTGAAGGGTATGAAGCCTGTCAGAATCCTTTTTTTAATTGGTTGCCGTTCAATCCTGTGAAAGGAGAGAATCTCATTGCATTTGTTGAAGGGTATGAATTGGATGAAATCATCAACCAAGGAACTTTTATATTACCCATAGATAAAAAAGGTAAATGCCGCTTGGGAGCTACTTATTCGTGGGATAACCTTGATTGGGATACTACAGATGAAGCACGAGATTCTTTGGAAGATAAAATAAAAGCATACTTAAAAAAGCCATATCAAATTTTGGAACAACAGGCGGGGATTCGTCCTTCTACCGACGACCGCCGCCCTTTTGTAGGGTTGCATCCCGAATATTCTGAACTGGCCATATTTAATGGATTAGGAACAAAAGGAGTGACGTTGGCTCCTTATTTTTCTGAACAATTTGCGAAATTTTTAGAATCAGGAGAAGATTTAGATGTAGAGGTGAATATTGAGCGAGTTTTTTCGTTATATTTTCGTTCTAAATTAAGTTAATAGTTATCAGTTAATAGCTAATGGTATTGTAGTTAAACTATTAACAGATAACAATTAACGGTTAACGGTTCCGGTTGATTATGAAAAGGGTTTCTATTTCTCAATTTCTATGGATAGGGGTAATGCTTTTGGTTGCCCAGTCGGTCGAAGCACAAAATTATCCTTCACAAGAGGAGTTTGGCAAAAACCGAGTACAGTATCAACGCTTTGAATGGAAGATTCTCAAAACCAACAATTTTGAAATTTACCATTATGGCGCAGGTACCCCATTGGCTACGCTGGCAGCGCAGTATGCCGAATCGGAGTTTGATCGTATTACCGAAGTATTGGGATACACTCCTTACAACCGGATAAAGATTTTTCTTTACAATTCGCCTCAAGAGTTGCTACAGAGTAATATGGGGATGGCCAATAGCACAGACCTGAGCGAAACAGAATTGAATTTAGCCAAATCCCGCTTAGAAATAGCTTTTTCAGGAGATCAAGTGAGTTTTCGTAAGCAACTTATCAAGGAAATCTCGCGCTTGTTCGTGTATGATATGCTGTATGGTGGTAGTTTGAAAGATGCTTTACAAAGTTCTTTGCTGCTGTCGCTACCCGATTGGTTTATGTCAGGTATTGCGGCTTATATTGCAGAAGGATGGAGTCCCGAATTAGATGATTATATGAGAGATGCGATCGTGCATCGGCAAATGAAGAAACCCTCATTATTGACTGGTCCAGAGGCGACACTTGTAGGGCAGTCTATTTGGAACTATATCGCCGAACGCTATGGCAAAGACAATATCTCCAATATCTTAAACCTTACGCGTATCATTCGTACTGAGCAGACAAGTGTTGCCAGTACGCTCGGAATCTCTTTTACGCGATTTTTGAAAGATTGGCGCGATTTTTATACCAACATGGCTACAACCATTAGTGCTACTTACAAAGAACCTGTGGGGGATTGGCGTCAAGAGTTGGATTTGCCTCTGGGAAATCTTCCTAATGCAATTCGTATTAGTCTTGATAACCAATATGTAGCAGTTACTAATCGGAAGGCTGGTAAATACACGGTGGACATTATTAACACCGAAAGCCGCGCTAAAACAACAATAATAAAAGGTAAAT
>JBDHXS010000266.1:0-8781 GCA_039810845.1 Runella sp.
AAACAACATTGACTTGAAGATTTTTCTGGGAAAACACGATGCCTTACTGCCAGCTCACTATGTGCATCCACTTACCAAACGCCTACTGAATGTAAAGCCAATTATTCTAAAAACAGGACACCATCGGCTCATTAAGAAAACGGCTGAGTGGTTTCATCAAAATTCTGCCAGTCTTTGATTTGGGGTTACTTTTTTATCAAAACGTGCAACAATCCCGCAACTGATATTACCACTAGAACAACAATCACTACTCTGCTTATCCAGCTCTCATTCGGGTTTTGAATCAAACGACTAATTTGTTCGGCTTCCTTGCCTACCCACACTGCCAAAACAGTACGGGGTATCATTCCCAAAAAGCCACCGAGGATGATATTTTTGAATTTTAACCCCATTAAAGAAAATACCAAATTGGTAAGTGCAAAAGGCAAGACAGGTGACAATTTCGTAAAAAATACAAAACGAACTTCATCGGTGTGGATACGATTTAAAAATAAAGCAACTCTTGGAAATCGCGAAAAATATTGAAGCAGATTTACCCTGTCCATTTGGTTTACCATCGTATATACCAAGGTTATAGCCGCAAGATTTAGTAGAATTAAGGGGACGATAGCTCTCCAGCCAAGGAAATACCCAAATCCAAAGGCAAGTAAAGTAGGGGGTATCAAGGCGAAAGTACAGGCAATTGCACACAACACGCATACAAATCCCCATTCTTTCGTTCCAAAATTTTTGATAAAACTCTCATTTTGAATCATCCACACTCCAATAGCTGAACTGGTCAAAAAGGGGAGTATAGTCAAAAAAAATGCCGAGAGACTCGGCATTAGTAATTTTTTCTGTGGTTTCATTATTTTCTTTATACCAGACTGCTCGCCGTACGATTCGCCGTTGCAAGCCTCGTTCTGAGTCCTAACTAGGCATAAGTATTCAACATTACAGGCATGACGAGCATCAAAATATCTTCGTCGTCTTCTTTTTCCAGTGGCACTACAAGCCCAGCACGATTAGGAGCTGATAGCTCAAAAGAAAGTGTATTTGAGCTTACGTTGTTGAGCATTTCTATCAAAAACTTCGCATTGAAGCCAATTTCCATTTCATCACCATTGTATTCACATAGCAAACGCTCATTGGCTTCATTAGAATAATCCAAATCCTCAGCCGAGATAACCAATTCATTAGGAGGAGTTAATTTAAGACGAATTTGGTGAGTAGTGCGATTGGAGTAGATTGAAATTCTACGAAGCGAATTTAAAATTTCGCCTCTGCTGATGGTCAGCACATTAGGATTATTGGTAGGAATCGCATTTTCATAATCAGGGAAACGCTCATCTATCAATCGACAAACCATTTTAATGTTGGCAAAGCTAAAAAATGCGTTTGCTTGGCTAAATTCAGCCTTTACGGGAACACTATCTGAAGGCAAGCAAGCTTTTAATAAATTCAACGCTTTGCGTGGAATAATCATCGTTGTATCAACTACTGATTTCACGTCAAAACGACGATAACGAATCAAACGATGGCCATCAGTAGCTACAAAAGTGGCATGATTCGCTCCCAATTGCAAAAACACGCCTGTCATAGCTGGACGAAGCTCGTCGGTACTTGTTGCAAAAATCGTATTGGCTATGGCATGTGAAAGTGCATTAGAAGACAATTCTACCGAAAATGCCCGATTAACGGATGGGATTTTGGGGAAATCAATGGGGTTTTCACCCGAAAGTTTGTAGCGCCCATTTTCCGAGACAATTTCTATCCCAAAAGTATCGCTATCTACCTTGAGCGCAATAGGTTGTTCAGGTAAACCGCGTAAGGTATCTAAAAGTAATTTTGCAGGAATAGCTATTGCTCCTTTATCAGAAGATTCTACTTGAAGCTCAGTAATCATCACCGTCTGTAAATCAGAAGCTGTAACCGTAAGCTGGTTACTATCTAACTGAAACAGAAAATTCTCAAGAATAGGTACAATTGGGTTGGTCGAAACGACGCCGTTAATAGCAGCAAGTTGCTTGAGTAAAACCGACGACGATACAATAAATTTCATAGCACGATGTATGTTTATTAAACAACAAATTTAGCAAATTTAAGGCTAAAATCAAATTACTTATGGCGAATAGACCTATCTCGCAAATAGAAATCAGCCAAAACAAGGGCCGTCATGGCCTCTACAATGGGTACTGCCCTTGGTAATACGCAGGGGTCATGCCTCCCCTTTCCTTGAACGATAATAGAGTCACCATATTGGTTTACACTTTCTTGGTCTTGCATAATAGTAGCCACAGGTTTGAAGGCAACACGAAAGAAAATATCTTCACCGTTGGAAATACCTCCTTGAATCCCGCCCGAATGATTCGTGCGTGTTCGTACTTTAGCATTTTCATCTGTATAAAAAGCGTCGTTGTGTGCCGAGCCGTGTAATTCAACCCCTGCAAATCCACTACCATATTCAAAACCTTTGACAGCATTAATGCTAAGCATTGCTTTTCCCAGTTCGGCATGTAGTTTGTCGAAAACAGGTTCTCCCCATCCCGCGGGCGTTCCAGTTATTACACAACTTACTACCCCACCAATCGAGTCTCCTTGCTTACGAATGTCATCTATGTACTTAAACATCTCAGAGGCTGTTTCGGGGTCAGGACAACGAACGGCATTGGTATCAGTCAAAGACAAATCAAGCTCATGGTATTCTTTTCCCAATTTCAACTTTCCAACTTGCGAGACATATGCTTGTATATTAACTCCTAAGTCATTCAACAATAATTTTGCCAACGCTCCTGCTGCTACACGGGCAGCCGTCTCACGGGCTGAACTGCGCCCTCCACCTCGAAAGTCGCGTATTCCGTATTTGACTTGATAGGTATAATCAGCATGAGAAGGCCGATATTGCTGAGAAATATGTGAATAATCTTTACTGCGTTGATCTTCATTCCAAATCATCATCGCAATAGGTGTCCCTGTGGTTTTGCCTTCAAAAACCCCCGACAATACCTGTACTGTATCGGCTTCTTTGCGTTGTGTGGTGATACGAGACTGTCCTGGCTTGCGACGGTCTAATTCTTGCTGAATAAATGCTAAGTCAAAAGCTACACCTGCTGGGCAACCTTCTACCACTACCCCTATGGCAGTTCCGTGTGATTCGCCAAAAGTGGCGATTTTAAAAATTTTTCCGTAAGTACTGCTCATTACTTCTTAAAAATAAAAATCATTCCAATCAACATAATAATGACTAACACATTAGCAATGTTGCGAATAATAGTTTGATAATCAATAACTGATTTGGTGGTATCCCACTGTTCGATACCTGTATAGACCGATTCTGACTCTGATGAGGCCAATTGTGTACTTTGGATATTATCTCCTTTTATGGTTAATTTCAAAGTCGAGCGGAGTGTATCATACTTTTGCTTTTGAGAATTGAAATAAACCCAGAAGACTATATTACCCAAAACGAAGTTCCCATTTTGTTTGGGAATAATTTGATAATGAAAAGTCTTTGTTCCCCTAACCTGTCCTTTCTGGCGTAATACGTTGTTTTCAATATCTGGTGGATATACATCAAATAATGCCTTATTGGAAAAAGTAGGCTCTTGAACGGATTGCATATTCCCTTCACCTACTATCCGAAAATCATAACGATAGCTTTGACCAGTTTCAAGTATATTATTACTAATTTTTTCTTCTAATCTAAAATCTCCTACAATTACCTGATTACGAAGCGGGTGAGGAGGTAGATCTATTACAGAGATTGTCAAAGGCTTAGAACTGAATGTTTGAAGCGTAGTATTCTCGGTTTCCTCTTCTATTTTTGGCATAATTTTCATTGTTAATTTTACCGCTGGAACCTGAATAGATTGATTATTCAGCGGAAAAAAAGAGGCTTGATAAATACGATATTCTGTAAAATTCTTACCACCAATTGTAATAGGGATAGAAGGGATTTCCTGAATACCAAAACTTTCTTCCCAACAATTGGCAGGTTTGAGTACTTTAAGGATTTTTTCTAATTGCTTTTCTACCTCATAAAAATCCATTTCGGTAGCATTATTTTCAGACACCAGCAACGACAATCTTAAATTAAAGCCTTCCTGTACATATACTCGTTTCTTATTAACACTAACTGCCAAAAATGCTCCTTCATTTACTTCACTTTCTAATTCAGGAGTAATCTCAGATAACAGCTCTAATTCTTCATTGGTATTATTGGTTCCTTTTTCTACTATTACCATTGTTCCTTCCGAACGCAGCACTTGTTTATTGACAAGAATTTCAAGCGGCCCTGTATTGTATGTCCCTATTTTAATAGGATAATAATTCTGAGAAATAGTATAAGTTATTACTGTACTTCCTCCGACCTTACTGGTGAGACTTGAACGGGAGCTTTCTCGTTTTTGAAAGTTTTTTATATTATCGGGGAACGAAATTGAAGGAACTTGTTCAATACCAGTGACTTTAACCGAAATGGTAAAAGGTTCTTGCAAGCGGATTTGTGTACCACTAAATTCTACTAAAAAAGGGTTTTCTGTAACTTGTGCTTGAAGTACAGTTATAATGCAAAAAAAAATTAAAAAAAGTATATATTTGTTATGCTTTCTCATCGTTATATTTAATGCAAAATTAACAGACTATTAGCATATAATCCCTAACCTATTACGTTAATTTTGAGAAGTACTTCATCCTCTTATGCGTTCTTTTAAATCCCGTTATTATTATGGCAACTATGTTGGAATTTATCAAAACTGTACTTATAAAGGTAAGTTTTGACAAAAAACTCTTTGAAAAAGAATTGCGAAAAGCACTAAAGGTATTGTTGCCCCAAGATGTTAAACAACTCAAAACATGGTGTTACGAACATTTTAGCGACAGATACCACCTTGTATTGAATCAGTATTTTAGTAGGCGGCAATTGATTATTTGATTTCAAAAGCTACAAAAAAGCCTCTCATGTACACATGAGAGGCTTTTTTGTAAAAGATAATATTATGCTTTCTTCACAGGGGCTTTTGCAGGTGCCTTAGCTGGAGTTTTAGGTGGAGCTTGAACTGGTGCTGGTGTTTCGGGCTTAGGGTTCAAATAGTCATCAGCGACTTTATTACCAGGATCAATTGCCAATAGTTTTGTAAACCATTCTTTTGCTTTTACCTCATCTTTTAGTGTAATCACACTATAAGCACCAAGAACTTGATAAAAGGTCTTTAGGTTTTGTTTTATAGATTCTTCCATGGGAGCCGCTTCAGCCATTTTTACATAGTTTTCCATGAGAGGAATGGCTATTCCATTTTCCATCGCTTCCTCGCGTGTATAAGCATAATAATTAGCTTTGGCTCTCTGACCGTGTGCATAAAGATAATCTGCTTTGCGTTCAATCATCTTTTTGTACAATTCATCCGCCTTCATGAAATAATCACGCTTTTTCTGACGCATTGCCAATGAATCTACTCCTGATGGAAAGAGACGGTTAGCTACATTATAATAAGGTACAGAGAGATTTGCTAAATCTTGCATTGTAGGATTTTTCTCTCTTTTGATTACTTTATCATAATACTCAATCGCTTTTTCATAATTTTTAGCACTATTATAAAAAGCAGCAATTTCTTTGTAACCATTGTCAACAGTATCCATCTCGGCAGCTTTCTCTAAGTTAGCAATGGCAGCTGCTGTATCAACAGGAGAAATCCGTAACATAGAATTCCCTAAATAACGATAATCGTTATCTATTGCCTTCTGAGGGGCTTGCTGGATAAATTTCTTTAAATTCTGAATGGCTTTTTCGTATTGATTTTCTTTGTAAGCAGCCCATCCTTGCATACGATACAGGACATCACTGGTACGACCGCTGCTCATTACCTTCGCGATTTTAGTGTTTACTTTTGCAAACTCTTCGGCTACGAAGTTAAACTGGGCACTACGAAGAACTTCATCATCAGACGCACAAACACCCAACTTCTCTACATAAGCATCCATATACCGCGAAGCAGGCTTATATTGACGCACATAAAAAAACAATTCAGCATATTCTTTATTGGCTGGACCATAATCTGGATCAACTTCGATCGCTTTTTTGAAGTTGGTTTGTGCCAATTCATAATTACGACCTCCCCAATAGATTTTTGCAATTTTTGTAAAAGCCTTACCCAAACTTGGATTGGCATTGATTGCATCTTCATAAGCCGAAACCGCAGGACCTGCTTCTCCTTTGATGTAAAAAGCATCACCTTTAGCCATATACACTTCTTGATTCTTAGCTCCGCTTTTCAGCATGAGGGCAATTGCTATGTCAGCCAAAGTGACCGCCTGAGCGGGATCAGTCGTTTTGTAGATAGGCTTCATCGAATCTACTACGACATATCCTGTATAAGCTTCGCTAATACGCTGTAATACTTCTATATTTTTATTTTTTGTTGCTTTCAAAATCTCAGCAAAGATAGTTTGAGCGCCAGTACGGTCGCCTTTTGCAAGAGCCACGGCTCCCAACCCCACTTTATTGAGGTTTTCTTTGCTCTTAAGATCTGCTGCTAGGCCTTTTTCAAAAGCTTCTTTGGCGAGATCTGGTTGCTTAGTACGAAGATAGTAATAGCCCAAATAAAACTGATTATCGGCAGAAGGGGTAGCAGTAGCCAGCTTTTCGAAGGTTTCTTTAGCTAAACACGCTTGATTGCCGTCTAATTGTTTTAAACCAGTGGCAATGTCTTGGGCAAATGCCTGACTGTAAACGAACGCACTTGCGGCAAACGCTACCAACCACGATTTGAATCTGATGTTCATCTTTCAGTAGGTTATAAATGTGGGGTGATGTAAAAAAAATTAATGACTCGAAAACGGGAAACAAAACTATAAAATTGTCTGCTAACCGAAAAATATTATATCTCTTTCTTTATAATAACTTCCCTATTAAATGGTTTTGCAGGCCAAAGACCACATTTTTCTATAATTAGACTTCCAACATCCCGCATGATATAATTAACCATACCGCTACCCAAACCTGCGTGCATTTCACGATTTATGACATAGATTTTTCTTGATAATGGATAGTTTTTAAATCTTAAATCTTGTTGGAAAGGTTGGAAATAATCTTGTTTTGTAGGTTTATCTTTATCAGAGACGCCCATTACACGAAGCCCTTTTGATAATTCTGCAGTGAGGGGAGAGTTTCCATCACTAATCCAATTTACACCGACAAATCCTAAGGCGTTGGGATTTTGACGTACGTATTCGATTACTTTTTTATTTGAGCCTGCCGAAAAAATATTTAACCCTTTTACATCTGTTAAACCAAATTTCTTCATTATAAAATTGAGGTTGCTGGAGTTAGCATTATCAAATACCAAAACGATATCGCTATTTTGGATGCCATGCTTTAGCTGAGACCATTTTTTTGTTTCTCCCTTAAAAATATTTTCTAACTCTTCTAATGTCATCAGGCTATCTACATTGACTCGGCTTGTAAGTAAAGCAACACCATCAATAGCAATAAATTGGGGGTTATACCTTATGCCTTTTGTTTTAAAAATGATTTGTTCATTGGTAGTCAGTTCTCTCGTAATGAAAGCCAGACGAGCGCTATCCTGCATTACAAAAGATGCTGCTTGTTCTTCTGGACAGTACAGCACCTTAAAGCTTGTTTCGGGGTGAATACCTTGGTATGCCTGACACAACTGTTCGACCATTGGTTGCAAGGATTCATCAGAGGCAATCGTAACCTGACCATGAAATGCGGAATCATCGGCACGTTTGCATGAAAGAAACCCTGCCGAAGTAAAAACGATAAAACAATAAAAAAAGAATCTACTCATTTTTACTTTTATAGTGACCATATCCACGATAAAATCTATATCCGCCATACACTATCAGCATTCCTCCGAATAAGTACCTGACTAAACCCGAAGGTAACATCCCAAAAGTAGCGGAGGAGGCCACTAAAAAGAGGCCTCCTCCTAAATATGCCAGCCCGATGGCCATCGAAAGCATAGCCGATATTTGCTGGTGAAGTGGTTTACGCTTCATATTTCAACTACTCCAATACAAAGCTAATTGGTAAGTTATATTTTACCCGTACGTTACGCCCAGATTGTTTACCAGGTTTCCACTTAGGCATACCCTTTACTACGCGTTGTGCTTCTTCGTCACAGCCAAAACCTAAACCTTTAAGTACTGAAATATCTTGAATACTTCCGTCAGTATTAACAACAAATGTTAGAAATACTTTACCAGATACGTTGGCGCGTGAAGCAGCAGCAGGGTATTTAATATTTTTACTTAAGTACTGACCGAGAGCGCTTAATCCTCCTGGGAATTCAGGATTTTGCTCTACCACCTGAAAGATTTGTTCTTCCACAGGAGCAGCCTCAACAACCTTCACCTCTTCCTTTACAGGAGCGGTTTCTTCAGGAGCGATGATTGCTTCTCGAGCATTTTCATCACCCTCCTGAGTTTTATCAGCTACTACTGCTTTCTCCAATTCTTCCACTACTGGTGGAGGAGTTTCTTCTGGTACTTCTTCATCCTTTTTTACTTCAGGAGGAAGAAACTTAATGGTAGCCACTTTAGGCAATTCCACTGGCGGTGGCGGCGGTGGTGGCGGCTCATTAGGGTCAATTGGCGGCGGTGGAAGCTTCATCAAGTCCATTTCGGTCATGTTCAATTCCTGTTCTTCTTTAGGAATTAGACTGATGAGGGCCGGAGAAAGCATCGCCAAAATAAACAACGCACCACCAATCAACACAGACTTGGTAAGCGTTGGACGATATACTTTTCCCAGGTCATACGCACCATACGCTTTATTGCGAT
>JBDHXS010000267.1:0-8776 GCA_039810845.1 Runella sp.
CGCAAAGAAAACGTCAAAGCTCTCGTGCGTTTTCACGAATGGGATATTTTCGGAACGCAGGAAGGTTTGCGGCACCAAATGAACGGCATCGCCGAATTGGAAGAATTTGCCTTTATTGGGAAAGGGCGCGACGACGGGGGAGAAAAAGGGGAACATTCGGCGATTTTTTACAAAAAAGACCGCTTTAAAGTATTGCAGTCGGGCGATTTTTGGTTGAGCGAAACGCCCGAGAAACCAGGCAAAGGCTGGGACGCCACCTGTTGTAATCGGATTTGCAGTTGGGCCAAGTTCAAAGACCTCAACACCAAAAAAGAGTTTTATTTCTTCAACGTGCATTTTGACCACCAAGGTGTAGAAGCGCGTCGTCAGTCGGGGTATTTGATGGAGAAAAAAATCAAAGAAATAGCTGGAAATGCGCTGACTATCTTGACAGGAGATTTTAATTCTACGCCTGAAACAGAACAAATCAAGACAATGAAGTCTTTTCTGGCAGATTGCCACGATGTGTCGGCACAGCCTCCCTATGGCCCTGAAGGAACGTTTAATTCTTTCAAATTTGATGCAAAAATGGAAAACCGTATTGACTATATTTTTGTGACGCCCTCCATCAAAGTCCTCAAATATGGGGTTTTGACTGATGCCAAAAGCCAACGATACCCCTCTGACCATCAGCCTGTAGTAGCAAAAGTGATTTTTTAAGTAAACTTTAAGCCTTATTTAAGTCCTTTTTAAGGATTTATCCCAAACTTTGTGCATCCAAGCGAAAATACTTAGTGAGTTTGATATTTTCGTTTTTTGTGGTGTTATCAAGGTCATAGATACCCGACGTGCCTTTTTAGAGCGCGTCGGGTATTTTTCTGAGTAATTAAAAGTAAATATTTTACTTTTAACCCAAGACTACTAAACCTAATAATTCAATGCCTCGCCTTTTGTTGATTGCCCTTTTTGTTTGCTACATACCGTTTGTCACTTTTGGGTCAAGATACATAGCCTTACATCCCTTGGGTTACAATCCACGGGTTCAAACCTTAGTATTTACTTATCCCATTCAGGCACAGCTCATTTTTCAAGCAGCAGAAGAAGCAAATACCTATACTGACCAACGTTTTGGAACGGGTGCACAAAATCAAGATAACAACAGTGCTAATGCTTTTCGGCACTCGCTCTGGAATGCACTTTCGGTAAAAAAACTAAAAGATATAGGCGCCAATGATGCCACAGCAACTGATATTGTGCAGCGATTTACCTCCGCTTATGAGTATAATGATGCAGGAACAGCTTTAGTGAAAAATGCAGCATCGGCCATGGATTTACATAACAATTTGGTGGGTCGTTCCTTCAAAAACTACACGACGATCAATCAGTTGTTGGATAGCTTATAACTAAAAGCTATTGAGCCTAAAGTGATTAACTCAACACTTGAGCAGATTTTAGCTTCCCACAATACCGATATAAATACGGCTTGGAATTTATTAGAAAATACCGATAGTTCCCTCTTAGCCGTAAGTCAATCGTTGGTTAGGATTGAGCCTTGTACAGTTTCTTTAGCCTTGTCTCACACGATTATGAATACAGTCAAATTTGAGGTAAGTACCAACATTCAAGCCCAAAATATTATTACTTCTACTGCTAAAGTAACTTATGATGCTCAAAGCTACATACTACTGAAACCAGGTTTTAAAGCCGAAACGGGCAGTACATTTATGACCTACGTGGACGGATGTGGGAATAAGTAAACGTCGCCCATTCTATGAAGCCTACTTTTTAACTTTTTTCAATGCTCAGGCAACCCTTCTCGCTTTTTCTGCATTTCTATCATTGAAACCAAAAGAAGCAAACCCGTGTATCGCTGGCAGAAAGTTGTTGAAATGTGCAAAGAAAACAACCGATTCGCGCAGAATCGGCTGTACGAAGGCTTTGCTGGGCGATTGTTTCGGCTTTGTATGCGTTATGTTCGGCACAGCCAAGATGCGGAAGAAGTATTAATGAACGGTTTTTTGAAGTTTTTTAAAGGATTGCCGGATTTTGAATACCGCGACGACAACAGTTTGGAGGTATGGCTCAAACGCATCATGGTCAACGAGTCGCTTATGCACCTGCGCCAACAAAAAGCCCTGCCCGTATTTGCGGATACCGACGAAGCAGATAGCGCCTATCAAATAGAACCTCCCGACGCGTCGATTGAGGCCGAAGCCATTTATGCCGCACTGCTCGAATTGCCCGCAGGTTACCGAATGGTGTTCAATTTGTACGTCGTTGAAGGATTTAAACACGAAGAAATCGCCCAACAACTAAATATCAACGTAGGAACTTCCAAGTCGCAGTTGAGCAAAGCAAGGGCCATGTTACAACAACTTTTAAAACAAAGAGGCTATGAGCAATACGGAACGATTTGACGAATGGGTGAGGGGAGAGCTGGACAGCCTCGATAGTCCGCCCGAAAACTTTCGGTCGGGGATGGTTTGGCAACAATTACAAGCCGAACTCCATCCTGTTGCAAAAGAAAAACCGTTGTTTTTCCGTCAAGGAAAGGACATTCGCTACCGCATTGCCGCAGCGGTGGGGCTACTGCTGTTGGTAGGAGGAATGGGCTGGAGAATGCAGTGGTTTGTTGGGGGAAGTGTTGATAATCAAGTAGCAAACAAGGGCGTTGAGGTGCTGCCAAAACAGCCTTTGGTTACAGTAACAAAGGAAAATACTGACCTAAAAGTGACGCCCGAACGGTCGATTGTTCGCAAAAAATTAGCGGTGGCATCATCGCCTGCAACCCATCTTGCGCCTGCTCCAACCCTTTCCGAAACCGAGCCAAACCACGAAGCAACACTTCCAGCCATTGAACCTGAACCTCTGGTGGTCGCCAAGGTGGAGGCTGTTCCCACAACTCCCGAAGTAGCTGCGGCGTCGATGCCCGAAGCGAATCAGTCAGCTGCGGTAAAACCATCCCGTTTTTCTATTACCAAAAACAAAACCAAGCCTTCGTTTAAAATCGTCCATGCCAACGAATTGGCTGATTATCAGAAAGTAGAAATGGCCGAAGCCCGCGAAAAAGAGGCCAAAGCGAAAGGGTTTGTAGTGATTAACTGGCAAACCAACAGCAGTAATCAGTCGGCAAGTAGTATCATGAGGTACCTCAGAAAAAAAGATTAAAACACTCAAAAACCCGTAATTACCATGAAAACCCTCATCACAACGATGCTCACAGTGAGCATCCTTAGCCACGCTTTTGCCCAAAATTTACCAGGAACAAAACCTTGGGTTCTCGAAAAGCACAGTCGTTACCAATTTGACTTGGAAAAAGGGAACAAGCTGATTGTGTATGCCCCCAACGTGCGCAGTTTACAACAATTTCAAAACATCGACTCTACCCTTGCGTTGTTTGTCAGGGATTTTAAGAAAATAAAAACGGGGCTGGAAGAAACGACCAATGCGCGCACGGTTATTTACAAACCCCTCAGCAACGGGCAGTACCAACTGGATTTTAAAGAACATACTTCGGCCCAACAACGCTTCCAACTTAGGCCGCAAAGCCCAGAGCCTTTATTGCTGAAAACCTCCCAAGATACGTTGCTCATTGTGCAAAATGCCACTGCTCACATTCAAATTAAAGTAGGGAGTCCGAACGCCAAAAGTTGGGTTGAAAATGGGTCGGTGTATTTTTGTTTTATCTTAAACAATTTAGAAGATGCCGAGGGGCTTGTTGAAACTTCGACGGCCAATGCGCACATACGGAAGGCGCTGGAGGATGTGAAAAAATACACGGGGCACGACCTGACCGACGAGCGTTTCTCGTTTGAATACACCGACACGCCTTTGTCGGGAAGGATGTTCAGAAAAGTCCAAAACAAAAAAGAAGATTTTATTGCCGTTCACCCTTCGTTTGGGGTTGGTGTATTTCGGAATGAATTGGTGCCCAACTCGCAAGTGGACTTTACGTTTGTTCCCAACAAATACAAAACGATTGGCTATACCTTGGGATGGCGCAGTATGTTTTTTACCGAGCGCAACGACCAGACCAAGCGTTTTACGACCCATAGTAATGGTTTTGTGCAGGTGGGCGTTACTTTTTACGATTTTAGACGCCCCTCATCGAAACGCATAAATACCGAAAAAGTGCTGTTTGGTGCGTATTTAGGGCATTCGGTGACCAGAAATGGGTCTATTTTTGACAAAAACACCTGGAATTTTTCAATGACGGTCACGACCTATGGCATGTTTAAGATACAGCCCGAAATTTATTTTAATGGCTTCTTCAAAAGCGTCCAACCTGGTTTACGATTACAAATTGGGATTTAAAAATATAAACAAGGAGATTTACAGCAAGATAAAGATTTTCAATGTTATTTGCTAACTTGCTGCTAAAACTTTAACCTTTAATATTTTCATGAAAATCCTCATCAACAGTACTTTAGGGCTAATAATTGCGTTGGTAGCTTGCAAAACAGCCCCCGAACAAACCAAAATACTGACCCAAGCCGATTATCCTGCACCACCCGTTGCGGCCAAAAAAACACAAATATTCAACAACCACGGCTACAAGCGTACCGACGATTATTTTTGGCTAAAAGACAAAAATAATCCCGAGACGATTGCCTACCTAAAGGCCGAAAATGCCTACTCCGATACGGTGATGGCGTCCACGAAAGACCTTCAAAAGACGCTTTTTGACGAAATGAAAGGCCGTATCAAAGAAGAAGATCAATCGGTGCCGTCGTTTGATAATGGGTATTTCTATTATTCGCGGGTGGGCAAAGGCCAACAATACAGCGTACACTGTCGGAAAAAAGGCAGTGTGGATGCTGCCGAGGAAATTATTTTTGACGAAAATAAAATGGCTGAAGGCAAAGCTGCCTTCATCATGGGAGGCTACGAAATCAGCGACGACAACAATATCATGGCCTATGTAAGCAATACCACGGGGTCGTATGCCGAATATGAGTTGCATTTCAGAGACTTACGCACGGGCAAAGACCTCCCCGATGCCATCAACCGAATGGGGGGAAGCATGGCTTGGGCTGCCGACAACAAAACGGTATTTTACTCCGTTCCGAATGCGGCCTTACGCTCGCACAAGATTTTCAAGCACGTTTTGGGCAGCATGTCCAAAGACGAGTTGGTGTATGAAGAAAAAGATGAATTGTTTAGCTGCTACGTAGGGCGTTCCAAAACCAAAAAAGTGATTGGAATTTCTTCGTCGAGTTTTACGAGTTCCGAATCGCGCCTCATACCCGCCGACCAACCGAACGCTCCTTTTAAACTATTTTTGCCCCGTCAGAAAGACGTAGAGTATAACCTTACCGACCACACCAACTACCGTTTTCTGACCTGGAAAGACCCCCAAAACAAGAATCAGAAGGTGTATCAATTGCCCAAAGAAGGCTACGAAGACCGCAAAACTTGGAAGGAAATTGTTCCGCACGACCCCAAGGCCAAAATCGAAGGTGTTGATGTGTTTGAAAAATATTTGGTAGTCACCAAACGGGTAAACGGCCTGCTCGAAATGTAAATACGGGAGTTGGCTACGGGCACTACCAAAACCATCAACTTCCCCGAACCCGTTTATACGGCCTATCCAAGTGGCACGCCCGACTTTTACTCTATCAAGTTTCGGTACGCTTATACTTCACTCAACCGTCCTACTACCACTTACGACTATGACATGACCACCAACCAAACCGCCAAGTTGAAAGAGCGCGGAGTGCCAAGTGGGTTTAGTCCAGAAGATTACGAAGTAAAACGCCTCTGGGCTACGGCCAAAGATGGCGTGAAAGTACCGATGGCGGTGGTTCACAAAAAAGGAATCAGCCTCGATGGCAGCAATCCGTGTTTATTGTATTCATACGGTTCTTATGGCTACTCGTCCGATGCTGGTTTCAATTCCAACGTGTTTAGTTTGGTCAATCGGGGCTTTGTGTATGTCATTGCACAGATACGCGGTGGGTCGGATTTGGGCGAACAGTGGTACGAAGATGGCAAGCTGCAAAAAAAAATGAACACCTTTACCGATTTTATCGCCTGTGCCGAGCATTTGGTCAAAGAAAAATATACATCGTCGGAGAAATTGGCTATCAACGGTGGTAGTGCAGGTGGGCTGTTGATGGGGGCTGTTACCAACCTCCGCCCCGATTTGTTTAAGGTGGTTGTGGCCGAAGTGCCTTTTGTGGACGTCATCAACACCATGTTGGACAGCAGTTTGCCCCTCACTACCCAAGAGTACGAACAGTGGGGTAACCCCAACGTGAAGGCTGATTACGATTACATCATGACGTATTCGCCCTACGATAACCTCAAAAAAACGAACTACCCTAATATTTTGGCTACGGGTGGCTTAAACGATTCGCAGGTGGGTTTCCACGAGCCTGCCAAGTGGGTAGCCAAAATCCGTACCTTGAAAACAGACCAAAACATCACGCTCCTAAAAATCAATATGGATTCTGGACACGGTGGCTCAACGGGACGCTTCGATTATTTGAAAGACGAAGCGTTTAATTATGCCTTCATTTTGAGCCGAATGGGTATGGGGAAATAGCATGACTAAGTCACTTGCGTTATTCGGGATTGTTGGTGTTTTTTTACCAACAATCCTTGTGCTATTTGGATTTCAAATCCCGAATTATCTGAGGAGTTACAATTTACCAAAAGTGCTGTGGAACATCGCCTCACGGGGAAGAATTGATAAATTGCCATGTAAGTTTTTCATTTCTTTATTCTTAACATATTTGCTACTCTCAACTCTAAGTACACTAACAACACGATAATAAGAATTTCAGCCAAAAAATATGTCAATCCTATTCTTGTTAAGTTGTTGTAATAAGAATATAAAAACGTCATTGTCAAAATACAATACAAAAAGTTACTTATACCTATTATTCGTAAATACGGTGCCCAATAGTTTTTAAGTAAAAAATAACAAGACATAGAATAAGCACAATAGATTAGCCCCATTACTGATAAGTATGTCAAAATATTTACTGGCATACCAAAGAAATCGTAGTAAGGTCTTAAAACAAAAAACAAGGAAAATGTTGTCAATGCTGCACCTAAACCGTCTACTAGGAAAAGTGTCCTTGGTTTTCTCGAAAAATAATCTATTGTGCTTTTGATAGTAATTTTCATTGTTAGTCCACTGACAAATTACTAAAAATTAAAACCAAAATGAAATCCTGGTTCTCCCCAGATAAATTTTGGCCATTTATCATCCAATTGCTTAAATCTGTCAGGTAATGTTGTGTGATAAGCACGGTGGGTAATTGCAATGGATGGTTGAATGAAAAATTTGTCCTTAAAGAGTTTGACGTGATAACCAACGCGGTAAGTATTGAAAATCTGAAAACCATTGTCAATTTTTTTGCCGTCATTATTCACGAATTTTTGCCAAGTAGGCATTATATTAAGTTCAGCGTATAAACCTTTCCATAAAAATCGTTGGTAAGCCACTGAAACGCCATATTCACGAACATACCCTGGGAATTTTTCTTCTGGCTTTCCGTAGGATTTGTTTAAAAAGGGATGAATACCATTCGGCCAAGCATATTTCCATGTTTTTGGTTCTAAGGTAATTACATCTTTTCCTGTTATACGATAGCCAATATTGAGTTGAGCGAAGTCGGGGGGATTGGTAGTGGACAAATTGCCTAATAAAAATATAGTGCTGCCAACAAACCACCGTTGGTAGGTGCTGTCTTGTTTGGCATATTGCGCCTTTCCTTCTAAACTAATTGCCCATATTAAAGCAAGTCCAAACCAAAAATTTTTCTTTTGCATAGCTGATTTAATTAATGTTAAACGATAATGCAAAAGTAGATTCGCAATAGACTTAAAATCGTTCACTTAAGTTAAGAAAGGAAGTTACTCTTTTATTGTTTCAAGAATTCTTGCTCTTAGCCTGCTTAATGATTAAGGTTTGGAATAATACCTAAATCCAATCGCATGTTGACCTTCAAAAACCGTTCAGCCTCAAGGCTTCTTAACTCTTATATCTTTAGATTTGATGACAGTAGCAACTATTTCGGTAAGAATTTTGACTGCCTTTGGGGGTGCTTCCTGAATTTGTAAAGCTTCAGGAAGCACCTATTGGGAGAAATAACAGCTTTCACTTATTCTTTTTAACATTGAAATTGTATCCAAAATGAAGCCCAGGTTGAATAAAGTAGTTAGGCCATTTTTTTTCTACTGATTTAAAAGATTCTGGAACATTTGTTCTTACAGGCCAATAACTACATCCAATAGCTGGTTCAAAAAAGAAACGGTTGTTAAAAAACTTAAATTGGTACCCCAAATGAAAGTTCATGTATAAAGTGTAGCCATTTCCAATCTTTTGTTTGTTCTCATTGAAGTATTTTTCAAAAGCATTTAATGCGTAAACGGATGTATAAGCTCCTTTCCACCAAAACCGCTGGTATCCTAATGTAGGTGCAAGTATGCGTGCATGTCCGGGGTAGTTTAGTCCTGGTGCATCAAATGATGGTCCAAAAGGGATACCTATTGGCCAAGAATAAATAGACCTCTTAAATTCAAAGGAAACAACATCTTTAGGGGTTATTCTGTAGCCAACATTTAATTGTACATACTCAGGGTTGTTGACTTTATCAAAATTTCCTAACATCAAGAATGAACTCCCAATGTACCACCTTTTAAAGCTGCTGTCTTTTGTGGTAACTTGTGCATTCATCCGTAAACTACTTACTAACGCGAAAGCAAGCCCAATCAATAAAATTTTCTTTTGCATATCTGTTTTGATTAATGTTAAACGATGCTGCAAAAGTAGATGTAGGGATTG
>JBDHXS010000268.1:0-8735 GCA_039810845.1 Runella sp.
AATATGACAGGAGAATTATCTACCGAAGAAAAAATTTTAAAAGCAGCGGAAGTGGTTTTCATGCGCGACGGCTACGATGGGTCACGTATGCAGGATATTGCCGATGTAGCAGGTATCAATAAAGCACTTTTACATTATTATTTTCGCTCAAAAGACAAATTGTTTGAAAAAGTATTTGACGCTAAAATTCAAGGATTCTTTCCAAAAGTAGATGAAGTTTTTAACCAAGATATTCCATTTATTGACAAGATCTATTTTTTTATTGAAGGGTATATCGAGTTGCTGTGTAAAAATCCATATTTACCTCTGTTTGTCCTAAATACAGTGAATAATAAAGACAAATCAGAGTTTATTAAAAAAATGCCGATTCAGTTAAGTCGTAAAGTGGCAGATAGCTATCAACATGACCTTAAAAAAGGAACTGTAAAAGTATTGAATCCTGCCCAATTTATCATTTCGCTGATGGGGATGTGCATTTTTCCTTTTTTGGCAAAACCTATTTTAATGGATATGTTTAAAGCAGACAATGCGGCATTTGATGCTTTAATGCAGGAGCGCATTCGGGAACTTAAAATGTATGTAAAGCTGATATTGCAACCCTAACTATTTTTTTGATTTATTTTTAACCAATTAGTTAAACCATCAGGTTATGCGAAGTTGTATTTTATACGTTAGCTTTTTGCTGGTGCTAAGTCACATTAGCAACGCACAAACGCCTTTATCATTGGAAGAATGCTATCGGCAAGCCGAAACCCACAGCCCACAGGCAGGACAAATGCGCTTGATTCAGGAAGCAACCGACCTTCAAATTAAGCTATTGAACCGAAATTATGTACCGCAATCCCGTCTCAATGGACAGGCCACCTGGCAATCGGACGTAACGAGTGTGCCTATTAAATTGCCCAATTTTGAGATTTCTCCACCACCTAAAGATCAATACAAACTAACCTTGGATGTCACACAAACAGTTTGGGATGGTGGCGTAACTGAAAAACAGAAGTCGGCGGCTTTGGCTAATCAGCAGGTAGAACAGCAGCGAGTAGTGGTGGATTTGTACCAAATTAGAGAACAGGTTAGTAATCTGTTCTTTGGGGCGTTTTTTGCGGAGCAACAACTTCGTAACTTTGAACTTCTTCAAAAAGAATTGAATGCTAAAGTCCTCAAAACCAAAGCTTCGGTTCAGAATGGCATCGCGATTCGCTCCAATGTATTGTCGTTGGAGGCAAGACTTCTGGAAATAGAACAGCAATTACTGGAAACCCAAAAACGTCGCACTTCGGCTTTGGAAGGACTTTCGTTATTGATGGGGGCAACCATAGATGTCAATACAGTACTGCAAGCGCCTGTAACCCAAATGATAAATGGGACAGAAATTATGCGTCCAGAACTGCGTCTGTTTGATACCCAAAAACAAAATCTGGTAGTCAATGAACAACTTATTAAAGCCAAAAATCTACCCAAATTGTCGGCCTTTGCAACGGGTGGGTACGGGCGTCCTGGGCTTAATTTTTTGGCTTCTGAGTTCAAAACCTACTTTATCGGAGGAGTCCAATTGCAAATTCCGCTGACGCATTTGTACACCAACAACCAAGGGTTGGAAATCAAACAGTTAAGAGTCACTCAGCAACGCATTGAGCAACAGCGAGAAAGCTTTTTGCTAGCTACACAGATACGGTTGGCTAATCAGCGTCAAGAAGTGAGCCGTTTGCAGACATTGGTCGAAAGCGACCGAAAACTGATTGAGATTCGTGGTTCCATTCGCAAGGCTTCCGAATCTCAATTGGACAATGGCATCATCACTGCCAGTGATTATCTTACCGAATTGAACAATGAAGACATCGCCCGGCAAAATCTTATTTTGCACGAAATTCAGCTTCTTCAAGCCCAAAATAATTTGCGAATTACTTCAGGGAACTGAAAAGCTGTACGATTGTAGATTGTCAATTTTCGATAAAAGAAAATTTATAGAACGATTAACCAATAACGATTAACGATATTAGCATTTATTGATATGAAACGTAGTTATTTCTCTCTTTTCTTACTCATCAGCTTGGCGGCGTGCAAAGATGGCGACCAGGAATTTGACGCCAGTGGTGTTTTTGAGGCCGACGAAGTAGTTATTTCTTCGGAAGCCGTTGGGAAAATTCTTCGATTTGAAATAGAAGAAGGTTCTTCGCTCAAAGCGGGTCAAGTGATTGGAAGCGTGGATTGTAAAAATCTTTCTCTCCAAAAAGCCCAAGTGGAAGCCAGCATTGATGCCCTTGGACAAAAAACCAACGATGCCGCTCCCCAAACGCAGATTTTGCGTGAGCAACTTACTACTCAGCAACGGCAAATCGCGACTCAGCGCGAGCAATTGCGGATACTCGAACGTGAACGCAAACGATTGGATAATCTGGTAAAAGCAGAAGCGGTACCTGCCAAACAGCTTGATGATGTAGAAGGGCAAATTGATATTTTGAAAAAGCAGATTGAAACAACAGAAAGTCAGTTGGCTGTGGTGACTCAGCAGATTAAATCGCAACAACAGCAGGTTTCGATTCAAAATCGGGGGGTATTGAGCGAGCGTAAGCCTTTGGAAGAGCGCATTGCTCAATTTGATGATCAACTTCAACGCTGCAACATTACTAATCCCATAGAAGGGACTGTATTGGTAAAATACGCCGCTGCCGACGAAATGACCGCCACAGGAAAGCCTTTGTACAAAATTGCCAACCTTTCTACCCTTACCTTGCGTGCCTACATCACAGGCGATCAACTGAGCAAAGTAAAACTCAATCAGTCTGTGAAGGTATTTGTGGACAACGGAAAAGACGATTATAAAGAGGTGAGCGGTACGGTGATTTGGATTGCAAGTAAAGCCGAATTTACACCCAAAACTATTCAAACCAAAGATGAACGCGCCAACTTGGTCTATGCCACCAAAATCAAAGTAAAAAACGATGGCTATTTAAAGATTGGAATGTACGGTGAAGTGAAATTGTAACAGACATGGCAACAGTCCACGTAGGAAATATAAAGAAAACGTACGAAAAAGGGACCATCACGGCGCTGGATAACATTAGCTTTGACGTAAAATCGGGCGAGTTGTTTGGGCTGATCGGCCCCGATGGTGCAGGCAAAACGTCCCTTTTCCGGGTTCTAACTACACTGCTACTTCCCGACGGAGGACAGGCGCAGGTGGCAGGCTTTGATGTAATGAAAGACTTCTGGGAAATACGACGCATCGTAGGGTATATGCCAGGTAAGTTTTCGTTGTACCAGGATTTGAGCATCGAAGAAAATCTCAATTTCTTTGCGACTGTTTTCAACACCACTCTTGCCAAAAATTACCACCTGATTGAAGAAATCTACGTTCAGATTGAACCCTTTAAAAAACGATTAGCAGGTAAACTTTCGGGTGGAATGAAGCAGAAACTGGCGCTTTGCTGCGCACTCATTCACGAGCCCCAAGTGCTGTTTTTGGACGAACCCACGACGGGCGTTGACCCCGTATCGCGTAAGGAATTTTGGGATATGCTCGACCGTCTCAAGTCCCGAGGCATTACGATTGTCGTTTCCACGCCTTACATGGATGAAGCGAGCCGCTGCGACCGCATTGCGCTCATTCAAAAAGGGAAAATTTTGGAGCTGGACACGCTGGATAAAATAGTGGGACGACATTCCCAAAACCTCTATGCCGTAGATGCCGACAATCGCTATCAGTTGATGAAAGACCTTCATATACCGACGGAAATTGAAAGTTCTTTTGCTTTCGGGGAAGAACAACACGTTAGGCTTCGCACTCAGGAAAATGGGGCGCAATATTTGATAAATTACCTGACGGAGCGAGGCCATACGAGTGTCAAAGTTCGCCCGATATTGCCCAACATTGAGGACACTTTTATCAAACTCATGCTTGAAAATCAGTAAAACAATGGCACAACCGGTTATTCATACGCATCAGCTTACCCGCAAATTCGGCGATTTTGTAGCCGTTAATGCCATTTCGTTTGATGTACAGCCAGGCGAAATATTTGGGTTCCTGGGAGCCAACGGTGCCGGGAAAACCACGGCCATGAGGATTTTGTGCGGGTTGCTTTCTCCAACTTCGGGCGAGGCAACGGTGGCAGGATTTGACGTGTATCGCCAAAATGAAGAAATCAAAAAACATATAGGATACATGAGCCAAAAGTTTTCCTTGTACGAAAATCTCACGGTTCGGGAGAATATTCAGTTTTTTGGTGGAATTTATGGTCTTTCGCGTCAGGAATTAAAAGAAAAAACCACCACTCTCATTGAACGCGTCGGCCTGCATGAGGAAGCTGACAAACTCGTCGGTTCGTTACCGTTGGGTTGGAAACAGAAAATTTCCTTTTCGGTGGCAATTTTACACCGACCTAAAATCGTGTTTTTGGACGAGCCAACAGGGGGCGTTGATCCCATTACCCGCCGTCAATTTTGGGATATGATTTATGATGCCGCTCACGATGGTATCACGATATTTGTTACCACACATTACATGGACGAAGCCGAATACTGCGACCGTGTCTCTATCATGGTAGATGGAAGCATTGCCGCTTTGGATACACCCGCTGGTTTGAAAAAACAGTTTAAGGCAACCAATATGGACGAGGTATTTTTGCAATTGGCAAGGGGAGCCAAACGAAGTGATGGGTAAAAAAAGTGTCAAGTTTAAAATGCAGAGTGTTGAATGAGATTAATCAAGCTTTGCGCCTCTGCGTGAATTAAATAGTTGAAATAACATGAAAACCTTTTTAGCTTTCATTACAAAAGAGTTCAGGCATGTGTTGCGCGACAAACGCAGCTTGTTGATTCTCTTGGGATTACCCGTCGTTATGATGATTTTGTTTGGCTTTGCGCTTTCGAGTGAGGTGAAGAATTCGAACGTAGCTATACTCGACTATGCGCAGGACGATGCATCTCATTTGCTGATTGACCGAATCAATCAGAGTCAGTATTTCAGTGTGCAGCAATACCTGCATTCGGAAGCGGAGATTGAGCGTGTTTTTCGGCAGGGAAAAGTGCGGTTGGTGGTGATTTTTCCGCAAAATTTTCAAGAAGATTTGCTGCATACCAATCACGTTCAAGTTCGACTCATCGGCGATGCTTCTGATCCCAATACTTCTAATATTGTGAGCAATTATGCGTCAAGTATTTTCAGAGATTATCAAAATGAACTTTCAGACAACAAAAAACTGCCATACAGCATCGAAACCGAAACACGAATGTTGTATAATCCCCAATTGAAAAGTTCGTATAACTTCGTTCCGGGGGTGATGACGCTGATTTTGATGCTGTTAGGTGCTATGATGACCTCAGTTTCCATTGTAAAGGAAAAAGAAACGGGCACCATGGAAATCCTGTTGGTTTCACCCATGCGGCCGTTATTGGTAGTGTTGAGCAAAGCGGTTCCGTACATGGTGCTGTGTTTTATAGATGTCATCATCATTTTATTGTTGGCCGTTTTCCTGTTGGGAATGCCCATTCGAGGCAGTTTATTTCTGCTTTTGGCCGAAAGTCTGCTGTTTATTATTACGACTCTGTCGTTGGGCCTATTGGTTTCTACCATTGTGGATTCTCAGCAAACAGCGATGTTCCTGTCATTGGTGGGCTTTCTAATGCCGGCGTTGGTTTTCAGTGGCTTTATGTTTCCGATTGAAAACATGCCGTTGCCCTTACAGATTATCAGCAACATCGTGCCTACCAAATGGTATTACAGCATCGTACGGGCAATCATGGTCAAGGGATTGGGATTTTCGTACGTCATCAAGCAAACCCTGATTTTGGTCGGCATGACCGTCTTTTTTCTGGGCGTCGCCATTCGCAAATTCAAAATACGGTTGGCGTGATTTAATTTTTACCACTAAAGTGTGTCACGGAGTTACACAAAGAACAACGACTAATAACGGATAACAAATAACAGTTAACCGGCTTTCCGGCAACTATGAGAAATTTACTTTTTTTACTTCAAAAAGAATTTCGGCAAATTTTCCGTAATCCTACCATTTTGCGGATGATTCTGATGATGCCGATTATTCAACTTATCGTCATTCCGTTGGCAGCCGATTACGAAATCAAACAGATTTCCATCAGCGTTGTGGATCAGGATCATTCGCCTTATTCGCAAAAACTGGTTCATAAACTGACTGCTTCGGGCTATTTTCAATTAGTTGAATACACCCAATCGTACGCCAAAGCCTCCAAAACGGTCAACAATGGCAACACGGATCTTATCCTGACCATTCCGCAGCATTTTGAGCGTGATTTGGTTAAGTCCAACAAAGCACAATTGCACTTAGCGGCCGATGCCGTCAATGGCGTTCGGGCTGGTTTGGGAACTGCTTACGCTGCTCAGATGATTGGCGATTTTAACCGAGAAGTTCGTGAAGAATGGATGATGTTACCTAAGTTCAATGAAATCCCGCAAATCGAAATTACTTCGGCCAATTGGTTTAATCAACACTCTGATTACCATTTGTTTATGGTTCCAGGCATTTTGGCGATTTTAGTCACTATGGTAGGTTGTTTTTTGACAGCGCTCAACATTGTAGCCGAAAAAGAAGTAGGGACCATTGAACAAATCAACGTGTCGCCCATTAAAAAATATGAGTTTATTTTGGGAAAACTGATTCCATTTTGGGGGTTGGGGATGGTGTCCATTACCCTCGGAATGGTGTTTGCTTTTCTGATTTTCAGAATCATTCCCGTCGGTTCTTACCTAACCATTTATGCTTTTTCAGCAGTTTATCTGTTAGGTGTGTTGGGCATTGGACTCCTTATTAGCACTTTTGCCGATACACAGCAGCAGGCCACACTGTTTTCCTTTTTTTGCATGATGGTTTTTATTTTACTCGGAGGGTTATACACTCCTATCGAAAGTATGCCAGAGTGGGCACAGTGGTTGACACGAATCAACCCACCCGCCTATTTTATCAAGGTCATTCGGGCTGTATTTATCAAAGGAAGCCATTTCTCAGACCTTACGCCTGATTTTCTGGCTATGATTGGATTTGCCATTCTGTTTAATGTGTTAGCCGTTTTTAACTATCGCAAACGAAGTGCGTAAAAGTTGTTATTTTGCGGAATCAACTTTGGGTACATACGTATGAACATCATTATCAGAAAAGGAACAACGAAAGACTTTCCAGCTATTTTTAAACTGATTCAGGAATTTTCTATCTTCCAGAAAACGCCTGAAAAAGTAATCATCACACTCGACCAAATGCGGGAAAATAAAGATCTTTTTCAGTGTTTTGTAGTGGAACACGAAGATACGCGCATTATTGGCTTTGCCTCTTTTTTTATGGCCTATTACTCTTGGTCGGGCAAGGCGCTGTATTTAGATGATTTATACGTGAAGAAAGAATACCGAGGACATCAAATCGGAACCCAATTGCTGGACAAACTGATTGATTATGCCAACTTGGAGCACTGCACTAAGGTGCGTTGGCAAGTCTCAAACTGGAACAAAGAGGCGATTGAGTTTTATAAAAAAATGGGTGCCAAAGTAGATGACACCGAACTCAATTGCGACTTGTATTTGTAGATTTCAATAACGTCTCCCCAAGTGGGGGAGACGCTGCGGCGTACCGCTTTAGGGGGCTGCTTATTTATAAACTTTTTCGTAATACTCTGCTGCCATTCGATCTGAGTTAAAAAACTCACCTACTTCGTTCATACTACGCAAAACCATCGCATTCCAATCATCACGACGTTGGTAGTATAATGGTAAAATTTCCTTTTCCAATACATCCAACATATTGGTAATATCTTCAAAATCACGGTTATTCTCTGATGCTACGGGGACAATAAAGGCATTTTCGCCATGTCGTGTAAATTCGCATACCCAACCATCGTAGGTCGAAAAGTTAAGACTGGCATTCATTGCAGCTGTCATACCACTTGTACCAGATGCTTCACGAGTCACAACAGGTGTATTGAGCCACACATCCGAGCCATCTTTTAGCAGTTTAGAAAGAGCTAATTCATACCCTGTAAGTACCGCCATGTTGGGATATAGGTGGCTAAGATAATAAAGCTGATTGAAGTTATAAATAGCACCTTTGTCTTCAGGATACGGCTTCCCTGCCCAAATAAACTGAATGGGGTAGTCTTTGTTACGCATGATTCGGTCAAAACGCTCACGGTCGCGGGTAAGCAGATCGGGGCGTTTATAACCTGCAAAACGACGAGCCCAGACAATAGTGAACACGTTTGGGTCAAACAATTTACCTACTTGATCAGCCACTGTCTTAAAAAGATGTGCTTTGAGTACTTTCTTACGCTTTTCAATGGCTTTCAAATCCTTTTTTAGGCGGGCTTTTTCGAGTTCAGTATCCACCCATGAAGCTTTATGCTGGGCATTGGTTACGTGCGTAATGTCGCAAACGCCCTCGGCCCAGCCCCACATTTTACGAGACACTTCGCCGTGAAGTTTGGACACGGCATTGGCTTTATGGCTCAATCGTAACGCCGCCAGCGAATGATTGAACACATTATCCTGAATATCTGTAATTTTACGAACTGTTTCTAAAGGAACATCGGCAAAAAAGCTAAGTCCGTTCAAAAAGTGAATATCATGCTTTTCGTTGCCTGCTTCTTCGGGTGTGTGGGTCGTAAAAACTGCCCGTTGTTTTACTAATTCTACATTTCCCAATTTCTTGTACAAATGAAATAAAGAAGATAAAGCGTGAGCCTCGTTGAGATGATAAACGTCTGGTTCATAGTGTATT
>JBDHXS010000269.1:0-8733 GCA_039810845.1 Runella sp.
ATTACCATTTTAATCATTATTTTCAACCTCGATGTATAAAGTTTATTAAACTATATACAAACCCAAATCGAAAAACATGTTAAGTTACCTTCGTGTTATTTCTATACCTACGGAGGTGCATTTGAAAACCTCCAACGCGCCAAAGAACGCCTCAGTTTTGCAGTCCCAGTGGCTTTATTCCTGATTTTCACGCTGTTATACTTCACATTTAGCTCGCTCAAAGAATCATTGTTGATTTTTACCGCTGTACCCATGTCGGCCATTGGAGGCATTATCGCCCTTTGGATGCGCGATATGCCCTTTAGTATTTCGGCGGGAGTCGGGTTTATTGCCTTGTTTGGGGTGGCGGTTTTAAACGGTATTGTGTTAATAAGTTACCTTAATGACTTAGAAAAAGAAGGAATAACCGACCTCCGAGAACGCATCATGCGAACGGTGGAAGTACGCTTCCGCCCCGTTATCATTACGGCCACGGTAGCGTCGCTCGGTTTTTTACCCATGGCCATTTCAAATTCGGGCGGTGCCGAAGTACAACGGCCCTTAGCCACGGTTGTCATTGGTGGAATCTTATCAGCTACTTTGCTAACATTGGTGGTTTTGCCCGTTTTGTATGCGCTGTTTGCGAAGAAAGAATCCAATAGACCTTCAGCCCCCAAAACCATTGTCAGTATTATTTTATTGTTGATAGTCGTAAGCCCTACTTACGCCCAACTGAGCCTCAATCAGGCCATTGAACGTACCACGCAGCAAAACTTGACGCTCAAGACCACTCAATATACCTTACAATCACAGCAAGCATTGGTAGGGTCGGCTTGGCAACTACCCAAGTTATCGGTGGATTTACTGGCAGGACAAGTGCAAGCCAGACCGTTTGACTATACCTTGAGTGCAATGCAAGATTTTGAACCATTTGGGGTCTATCGTAGTCGGGCAAAGGTACTTACACAGCAAGTAAACGTTACTCAAAAACAGCAGGATATTCAGCGTAATGAGCTGGTTTTTAACGTCAAACAGCAATACTATCAGATTTTGTATTTATATCGTTTACAGCAATTGCTCAAAGCTCAAGATACCCTGTACCAACGGGCAGTAGATGCTGCCAACGTTCGTTACAAAACGGGCGAAAGCAATCAATTGGAAGTAATGGCCTCAGAAACCAATCGTCGAGAAATCAAAAACCGACAAATCGTCGCCGACCGCGATTTGCAAATGAATTACTTGAGTTTACAGGCCCTACTTTACTCCAACGAACCCATTTTGATTGACACCTTGCTAAACCTCCAACGACCATATACCACGCAAGACGGCAACAATCGCTACGTGGCGTTGGCGGAAGAAGAAGCAAAACTAAGCAGTACCCTCACCGACCTCGAACGCGCCCAACTCAAACCCGATTGGCGCGTAGGTATTGCGAATCAGTCCATCGAAAACCGCTTGGGATTCACTTACCTTTCAGGTGGATTGGGAATTCCCTTGAACACCAAACCGCAAAAAGCCCGTATTAAGGCTGCCCGTATTGGAGAACAAGCCGCTGAAAATCAACGAAAAGTAGTGCAATTTCAAACAGAAGCCAATGTAAAAATCCTTCGCGAAAGCCTCAATAAGCTCCAAAACACCCTTCAATATTACGAGCAATCAGCCCTTCCACAAGCGGATTTGTTGCTCAAAACCACTTATAAACAATTCCGTTTGGGCGACATTGAATACGTGGAATTTTTCCAAAATACCCGTCAAGCATGGCAAATCAGAGAAGCGTATCTATCTGAGCAACTGCGTTTTAGCCAAACGGTGATTGAGCTGGAAAAATGGTTAGGAATTGAGTAGTCGAGAATGTCAAATAATACAAATGCAGAATGTCGAATAAAAAATACACAGATAATGAAAAATTCATACAATAAATTGGCAAACATTTTTTCATCCTACAAAGGTCTCTTTCGCCTTTTACCCTTTGCTTTTTGCCTATTCTTGTTCAGTTGCAATAAAACTGAAACCACGGCAACAGAAGAAGAAACTACCGTCGCCCCTACCGAACTGAAACTTACCACCGAGCAAGAAAAAAACTTCGGAATTACCCTCGGCAGCACCCAAATTCGCACTGTTTACGATGCCATCACCCTCAATGGTGTAGTCGAAGCCTCCCCGCAGCAAAGCGCTTCGGTTAGTTTCCCTTTGACAGGTATCGTGCGTAGCATCACCGTACAGGCTGGCACTCAGGTGGGAAAAGGCAGTACATTAGCCACTATCGAAAGCCTCGAATTGATACAATTGCAGGAAGATTACTGGAAAACCGTTGGACAATTAACTTTTGCCGAACAAGAACGTCAACGCCAATCCACGCTTACCCAAGAAGACATCGGCGCTAAACGAAAACTCCAACAAGCCGAGGCAGACAGCCGCGTGTTAGAAGCCTCTAAGCAAGGGATTGAAGCCAAACTTCAACTGGTGGGTGTTGACCCCAAAAACCTCAAAGTCAACCAAATATTGCGTACTATTGCCCTGCGTTCTCCGATTGCGGGTATGGTAAAAACAACCCGTACCAACATCGGAAAATCAGTAACCTCGGGCGAAACTTTGTTTGAAGTCATTAATCAAGCGGGAGCGAGGTTGGTACTAAAAATTTTTGAAAAAGACCTCAATCGGGTTAAAATAGGTCAAAAAGTAGAATTTGAAAACGGAACAGCAACCATCACAAGCTTGGGCAATAACTTCGACCCTACCAGCCGCACCGTTGACGCTTATGCTCAACTCAATGGGACACGTTTGCTCGCAGGTCAATATGTGAATGGAAAATTAGTGGCCTCGCCTCGCCAAGCCGAAACCTTGCCCGAAACAGCCGTGGTACGCACGGGCGAAACCGCCCACGTGTTTGTCAAAACTCCCCAAGGCGTATATCAACCCGTAGAAGTAAAAACGGGGGCCACCCAAGATACTTTTGTAGAGGTTATTTTCACCCAAAAACCTACCCTACCTATTGTGATTACGGGTGCGCAAACATTACAGGCAGAATTGACAAAGGGCGAGGGAGAAGAAGAATAAAATGAATAGAAAACTTTCAGAAAGTTAGAGTTTTCAGAAAGTTTTCTATTTTTGGCTAAAATTCCTACAAAACACACCCGCCAATTATGTATAAATTTATCCTTCTCTTTGCATTTGCTACAATACTCGTAAGCTCTACCTACAAAGAAAAAAAATACTCCGTAGGGCAAATAAAAACTAATATGGGTGAAATTCTTTTCTGGCTCTACGACGAAACACCCAATCACAAAGCCAGTTTTATCAAGCTCGCCAACGAAAACTACTGGGATACGCTTACCTTCAACCGGGTCATTAACAATTTTGTGGCACAAGGAGGCTGTCCCGATACACCCGCAGGTTTTTCTGATTCGCCCTATTTGTTGAAACCAGAATTCAGAAAAGAAATACGCCATATCTATGGTGCAGTAGGTGCAGGCCGCGACAACAACCCCGATATGCTATCGGCAGGATGTCAGTTTTATATTGTCCAAAATAAAAAGGGACTTGCTCGATTAGATGATAAATTCACCGTTTTTGGTCAGGTGTTTAAAGGCATGGACATAGTAGATGCTATCGTCGCTGTCAAGACAGATACGACTGACACGCCTTTGAAACCCATTACGTTGAAAGTTCGGGTAATAAAAATGAATGCGAAGGAACTGAAAAAAAACGGTTATGATAAACCGCTGGATTAAATAACCCTGTAAGTTTCAGAAACCTTACAGGATTGGTTTTACCGCATCTTATTGCGTTTGGCCAAATAAGCCGTCAGAATTTGGTCATAGCCTTTTGCTACGTCGGCTTCGATAAAATCTATTTTGTATTGCCCACACTTGAGGCGAAGGTCGTGGTAAAACTTTTTTACTGCTTCCTGATATTGTTTTTTAACTTGTCCAGGTTGAATTTTAACCCGTTCGCCCGATTCTAAGTCAATGAATTCGTAAGGCCGGTCATCAAAGGCGAACTCTTCTTCTGTACGGCGGTCAGTGACATGAAATAGCAATACTTCATGGAGATTATGCCGCAGGTGCTGCATAGCTGAAAAAATAGCATCAGCTTGGTTGACGTCTTCAAACATATCACTAAAAATCACCACCAACGAGCGTTTGTGGATTTTATCAGCAATTTCGTGTAGCACCTTAGCTACTGCTGTTTTACGCTGTGATTTGGGCTTTTTAAGAACTGTTTCTAATTCCAAAAACACTTTGTGAACGTGTGTAGGAGTAGATTTAACAGGCGTTTGGATTTCAATCTCTTCGTCAAACGTACACAAACTTACAGCGTCTTTTTGGCGTTGGAGCAAATTGGCAATGCTGGCTGCCGCCATTACGCTAAAAGTAATTTTTTCGTGATTAGGTTCTGGATAATACATCGAAGAAGATGTGTCCACCAATAAATGACACCGTAGATTCGTTTCCTCTTCGTACCGTTTCACAAAAAGCCGATCGCTTTTGGCAAACACTTTCCAATCTATGTGCCGTGTACTTTCCCCTGTATTATAGAGACGGTGTTCGGCAAATTCGACCGAAAAACCGTGAAAAGGGGATTTGTGAAGACCTGTAATAAATCCCTCTACCAACTGCCGAGCCAAAAACTCTAAATTGCCATATTGTCTTACGCTTGCTATATCAAGATTACGGGTAGCCATTTATTAGTAAGTTAAAAGTAAAACAGGCTCTAAGATACGATTTTCTGTGAATGATTAACGATGGAATTCACAACTGAGTATCCATTGATGTTATTCATTGGAAAAGGTTCGTTCAATAATATCGCCTGTATCAGTAATAATTTCATTTTTCCCCAGCAGTACCATCCCTTCCATGCCTACTACCCTCAGGTGTACGTTAGCAACACCTGCTCCTGTAATACCCAAATATTGAGCCGCTGCACGGGTCAAATCTATGAGTCGAGAATGATGATAAGGGCCACGGTCATTGATTCGTACAATTACCGAACGTTTGTTGGAGACATTGGTTACTTCCACCATTGTATTGAAGGGCAACGAACGGTGGGCGGCGGTGTACTCTTTCTGATTAAATTTTTCGCCTAAAGACGTAGTACGCCCATCAAACATTTTTGCATAGAAAGAGGCTTTGCCCTTTTCTTCTTTTCCCAATAGCTGGGCCGAAGCAGGGTTTCTTTCGATGAGCGATACTAATAAAAGTAAGTAAAAAGTAGCAGAATACATAGGTTTTTTCGGGTAAGTATTCACTAAAAACATTATTTTCGCTGAGCGTTTCCCTCGAAGCCTACTCAAAAAAATGCAACCCTTTTTGAGTTTAAGGGCTGAAAATTAAGCAAAAAACGAATACAAACTATGTTTTTTACAAATCGGCTTACTTCAATAAGAGTTTAATAACGTAAAAATCAACAACTTTATTTTAAAAATATTTTGACAGCAAGCAACAAAACCCGTACTTTAGCGTTTGGTTAAACTCTAAACCTCATAAGGATAGTGGAAGACAAAGACAGAGAGAAAATCTACTCTAAGCGCGTAAAGGCTGGCAAAAGAACTTACTTTTTTGATGTGCGTTCAACTCGTTCAAATGATTACTATTTAACAATTACCGAAAGTCGCCGTTTTCCGCAAGGAGATGGCTTCGCCTACGAAAAACACAAAATGTTTCTCTACAAAGAAGACTTCGATAAGTTTGTAGATGCACTTCAAAACACGGTTGATCACATTAAAACCGAATTGATGCCCAATATTGATTTCTCGCAATATGCTGTGCGCGAAGAGTCAGAAGATTATAGTGGCAGCGATTTAAAGTGGGATTAAAATTTATTTCCTAACCTACCCTATGTCCCGCCTCTGGTATCAGCCAGAGGCTTTTTGGTTTTGTAGCTCCGCCAAAAAACACTAATTTTGCAGCCCCTCACTACTAATAGTGAGTTGTGATTAAGTAAATGGACAGAATGGTACAATTGCAATCACAAACTCTGAACTACCAACTGTAAACTGTAAACTTCCAGAATGTCTCTCCAATGTGGTATTGTCGGATTGCCAAATGTGGGCAAATCTACCTTATTTAGTGCTTTATCAAGTGCGAAGGCCGAGGCGGCCAATTATCCTTTTTGTACCATTGAACCCAACGTGGGTGTAGTAGAAGTTCCCGACGAGCGAATGCAAATTCTGGAAGGGTTGGTCAAGCCGCAACGCTTGGTTCCAACCATCGTCGAAATCGTGGACATTGCAGGGCTCGTGCGCGGTGCCAGCAAAGGACAAGGACTCGGGAATCAGTTTTTGGCTAACATTCGCGAAGTAGATGCGATTATCCATGTAGTCCGTTGTTTTGCTGATGATAATATCGTTCACGTAGAAGGACGTGTCAATCCTGTAAGCGACAAAGAAATCATTGACCTTGAGCTGCAGTTTAAGGATTTGGAATCAATCGAAAAAAAATATGCACGCGTAGAAAAAGCAGCTCGCGTAGGTGATGCCAAATCCAAAGTAGAACTCGAAATTTTAAACCGAGTCAAAACAGCCTTGCTACATGGAAAAAGCGTGAGGGCGGTAGGTCTAACCGACGACGAAAAAGAAATCATCGCAGACTTGCAGCTATTGACCATCAAGCCTGTGATTTACGTAGCCAATGTGGACGAAGAGTCTATTCTCACGGGGAATCAGTATGTAGAGCAACTTAAAGCTGCCGTAGCCGACGAAAACGCCGAAGTGATTGTGCTTTGCGCCGCCATTGAGTCTCAAATTGCCGAAATGGAAGATGCAGAAGAGCGAACCTTGTTTTTGAGTGAATATGGATTGACGGAATCGGGCCTCAACAAACTCATTCGCGCTTCGTATGCCATCTTGAACTTAATTACTTACTTCACGGCGGGGGTAAAAGAGGTAAGGGCTTGGACTATTCAGCGTGGTTGGAAAGCCCCACAAGCTGCGGGAGTAATCCATACCGATTTTGAAAAAGGCTTTATCCGTGCAGAGGTAATAAAACTATCGGACTATGTCCAGTACAAAACAGAAGCAGCCTGCAAAGAGGCTGGCAAAATGTCGGTAGAAGGCAAGGAATACGTGGTAAAAGACGGCGACATCATGCACTTCCGCTTCAATGTCTAACAAGAAAGACGATTGGGCTACCTTAACCATTCTTCAAATCCAACCACATACGGTTGGATTTTTTTATGTTAGCTGTGAGGACTCGTTTGATTTCTTATCACTTTTATCAGCAGGTGGAGCCATTGGAGCAGATGTGTGGGCAACAATTATTGCCATTTTTTTATAGCAGTCAGCTTGTAGTTCGTACTGTTATCAAAGGATAAGGTATAAGGGTTCTCGGCTTGGCGATGTGGCGGATTTTTAGCACAAAACTTGATTTGAAAAACTAATATTTGATTAACCACTAAACTATCTTTGGAACACGAAACCCCGCCTTTTGGGTAGGTGCTGTTATGTGCCGTATTTCTATCCATTTTTCTGTTTCATAAAATTCAACAAGTCCAGGATGTGTTGTTGAGTATGTCCGTAAAATGTAAGCTGGTAAAACCAAAGCCCGTCTGCCAAACTGTTGTTTTCAATTCTCCATTTGATTTCTAAGAGGTCAGTTATTATGTCGGAAAGGTCGTCAAGGGCGTCACCGATTGCATTGTCTTTTATATTGTCGATGTCGTTGATGTCAAGGATTGTTTTGTAGAACCCAAAGTCCTTGAAATTGGTTGCAACATTTTGTCTGATGTCGGGAAGTTGTGATTTGTCAAAGTCAGGGAAGTCTGTTTCGTCAAATTTGTAATCAATGTCAAAATACAGGTCGTAAATTTTCACGAGGTGTCGCTCCAACAATTTTTCTTTGTCAGATACTGTCAAGTTCGGATGGAGTCCATACTTAACTATTTCGTTTATTGTCGGAATTAATTCTGTCATTGCTGTGTCGTCCTAATATGTCACATAACGTTCTGGGTATTGCCGAAGGCGGGGATTTTTAGCACAAAAGTTCAATCGAAGAACGAAAGTTGAACCTTGCACAAATGTTTCATAGAAGCACTTCAGCCGCCATATTGCCAAACCGATGTTGTGCGTTCGTTCATTTTATTTAGTTTCTTTTTTTAACAATATTTCAAGTCCTTCGTCAGCAACATCTACTACGTGAATTTTATTTTCCTCTGTGTAAAATTCTTTGTATTTGTCTAAAAGTTCATTTAAATCTATATTATTTTCTTTAATTATGTTCAAAATTTCAAGTTTTTTGTCCATTGTCGTTTGATTGTACTCGCTTGAATTTGGGTCAAATAAAGTTCTCAAAGTTCTATGTTTCCATAAACTTCCTTTTCCAAATATTTTGTCTAATTTCTGTTGATAGTGCATATTATTTTAGTCCATTTGTAAACCCAAACATATCAATAATTTTTGCTTTTGGGTAAGTTATGTTTGTCTTTTCGCCAGTTAAAAAGTCAGTTGTAAATGTTTCGTTGGCAAGTTTGTCAATTGTCAAGTGGTTGTTGTCGTAAAATTCTTTTAGACAATTAAGTGAGTTGTTGTTCACAACAGTAAAACCACATTTGTTTTTAAATATTTCGTTGAAAGTTTTACAGAAATATTGGTCATAAGCGGGTATAAAACCAAAAACGCCTAATAAAATTTTTGTTGTTAATGGGCTTTGTTGCATGAATCCCCCTTAAAAGTGGCTAAAAGTAGAAAGCACTGTTAACTTTGAGATCGCCAAACCACCAAAGTTACAAATCCCAATGGGAACCAGTGCTCGCCCAAAT
>JBDHXS010000270.1:0-8725 GCA_039810845.1 Runella sp.
ATTCAACCTTTGGCGTAGGTTTTGTATATATTCAAACAGAATAACACATCTTGTTTAAACATAGTAAAGAGCATGAAACGCATTTGTACATTTTTAGGGGCAGTAGTGGTAGGAGTTTTTCTTATTTCTGGGTGCAAACCCAAGGCAAAACCGCTTAGTGAAATTATTGGAAAAGTATGGAGTGCGCAGGTGGTCAAAGAAGGCTCTGCTACGGTTTATACCAAAGGCGCAGCTACCAATGTAAAGGCAGGCTATATCAATTATCGTCTGGATTTGAGCAGCCCAGCATCGGTCACTTATAAAGAATTTGATGGAAATACTTTCACGGGGCAGTGGGAATTGCAAGAAACGGCCTCAGGCAATAGTTTAATTTTGAAAAACTTAACGCCTCAACCAACAGGTACTTCTGGGACGATTCAATTTACGATTAATTCTTCGTCTGAGACTGAGTTTGTAATAACGCGAACTACCGCAAGCCAAAAAACAGGAGGCACTATCAATAATTATACATTGGTATCGCCTTAAAAGTTGTTAAAACAATATTTTTTTGATGTCGTTCTCTGCTTCGAGAGCGACATTTTTTATTTTTGTCCAATACTTCATCACTTATAATATCATTCATGACTAAATCCTTCTTATTCTTGGCCTTACTTTCTGCCACTGCTTCCGCCCAAATGACGTATCCCGTTACAAAAAAAATTGATCACTTAGATGAATACCACGGAACAAAAGTTTCAGACCCCTACCGTTGGTTGGAAGACGACCGCTCTGCCGAAACAGGCGCTTGGGTAAAATCCCAAAACGAAATTACGTTCAGTTACTTGAATAAAATACCTTTTAAAGGTAAGATATTCAAAGACTTAGAAGCGGCCAGTAATTACCCCAGATATACTGCACCGCGCAAAAAAGGAGATTATTTTTATTTCTATAAAAACGATGGGTTGCAAAACCAGTCGGTACTTTACCGACAAAAAGGCTTAAACGGAACTCCCGAACTCGTTCTCGACCCCAATAAACTCTCTACCGATGGCACTACGCGCCTGACGGCTTTCAGTCTCTCTAAAAATGGCGACTACGCTGTTTGCGGTTTTTCAAAAGGTGGCTCCGATTGGCAAGAATACCAAATCATGGACACAAAAACCTTGCAGATGCTTTCCGATAAAATCGAATGGGTAAAGGTGTCGGGGGCTTCTTGGCAAGGCGATGGTTTTTATTACAGTCGCTATCCCAAACCAGAAGGCAGTGCCTTGGCCGCCAAAAACGAAAATCATCAGGTATATTACCACAAAGTAGGAACGCCACAATCGGCAGATGAGTTGGTATATGAAGACAAAGCCAACGGGCAACGTTTTAATGGCGTATATGTGAGTGAAGACGAGCAGTTTTCATTTCTAAATATCTCAGACCGTGGCAAAGGAAAAGACGGAAACGCGTTGTTTTATCGGCCCAAGGGTCAAAAAGAATTTACGCCGATCGTGGCTGAGATTACTAATTTTTCCTACGAAATGGTGGATAACGTAGCAAATGGTTTTTTGATTGAAACCAACGAAAATGCGCCCAATAGAAAAATCTTGTTGTACGAAACAAAAACAAAAACGTGGAAGCCTTTCTTACCCGAAAAACCCGAACCGCTTACAAGCTCAGGAACGGCAGGAGGGAAGCTGTTTGCCCTGTATTCCAAAGACGTTACCACCCGTGCTTATGTCTATGACATGAATGGGAAGCTCGAAAATGAAGTCAACTTGCCTGGATTAGGCTCGGCGGGGGGCTTTGGGGGAGAAAGAGAAGACACTTTCGTATTTTATACTTATACCTCTTTCAATTACCCACCTACTATCTTCCGTTACGACATCGCTACGAAAAAAAGCGCCATTTTTCGTGAGTCAGAAACCAGTTTTAAGCCGACAGATTATGACACCAAGCAGGTGTTTTATACGAGCAAAGATGGTACAAAAGTACCCATGTTTATTACTTACAAAAAAGGTATCAAACTCGATGGTAGCAATCCCACGATTTTGTATGGCTACGGCGGGTTTAATATTGCACTTACTCCGTCTTTTAGTGCCACCCGTATTCCGTTTTTGGACCAAGGTGGGGTGTTTGCCCAAGCCAATTTACGCGGGGGTAGCGAGTACGGCGAAAAATGGCACGAACAAGGTATGACGCTCAAAAAACAGAATGTATTTGACGATTTTATTGCGGCAGCAGAGTACCTTATCAAAGAAAAATACACTTCTTCAGCCCGTTTGGCCTTGCAAGGTGGTTCCAATGGGGGCTTGTTGGTAGGAGCCGTTATCAATCAGCGCCCTGAGTTGTGCAAAGTGGCCTTCCCTGCGGTGGGGGTGATGGATATGCTTCGGTTCCATAAATTCACCATCGGCTGGAACTGGATTGCGGACTATGGAAGCAGCGACAATGCTGAAGAGTTTAAGGCTTTGTATGCGTACTCACCTTTGCACAATATCAAATCGGGAGTAAATTATCCTGCTACACTCATCACCACAGCCGACCACGACGACCGTGTAGTACCAGCCCACTCGTTTAAGTATGCTGCAGAATTGCAGGAGAAAGCAGGTAAAAGTTCTACCAACCCTTTGTTGATACGGATAGACGTAAATAGCGGCCATGGAGCGAGTAATACCAAAAAAGCCCTTGAAACCACGTCGGATATTTACGCGTTTATGTTTCAAAATATGGGACTGACTTGGAAGTAGCTTGTAGCAGTTCACAGTTTATAGTCAATAGTCCACAGATGATAGTTACTGATAATACCTAAACTTTGGACTGCCGACTATTGACCGTGGACTATTGACAAATCAATCATCCAAAAATCAACAAACTAATAAATCATGGCAACTGGATTTTTTAATGTGCCCACTCCCAAAAACGAGCCTATAAAGTCGTACGCACCTAACTCGCCCGAAAAAGCGGCGTTGAAAGCGGCCTTGGCCGAGGCACGTAGTAAGCAAATAAACATCCCAATGTACATTGGGGGTGAGGAAATCATGACGGATGAAAAATACGCCGTTACGCCCCCTCACGATCACCAACACGTACTGGGGTACTACTCAATGGGCGATGCCTCGCACGTGACCAAGGCCATTGATGCAGCCTTGGCAGCCCGCGAGAAATGGGCCAACCTGAGCTGGGAGCACCGTGCCAGTGTTTTCTTGAAAGCCGCCGATTTGTTGGCGGGTCCATACCGCGCCGAAATCAATGCTGCAACAATGTTGGGGCAGTCAAAAAATGCGTTTCAAGCAGAGATTGATTCGGCCTGCGAAATGATTGATTTCCTTCGCTTTAATGTGCATTATGCGTCACAGATTTATCGCGAACAGCCCCAATCGTCCGATGGTATTTGGAATCGTTTGGAACACCGCCCCCTCGAAGGCTTTGTGTTTGCCCTCACGCCTTTCAACTTTACGGCTATTGCGGGCAATTTGCCCACATCGGCAGCTTTGATGGGTAATGTGTGCGTGTGGAAGCCTGCCCTTACACAAGTATATGCAGCCAATGTGCTGATGAAGGTATTTAAAGAAGCGGGCGTTCCCGACGGAGTTATCAACCTCATTTACGTGGATGGCCCCGTAGCAGGCGATGTTATTTTGAGTCATCCAGATTTTGCGGGAATTCACTTTACGGGTAGTACCAAGGTGTTTCAGCACATCTGGAAAACCATTGGTGATAACCTTTCCATCTATAAATCTTTTCCACGTATTGTGGGTGAAACGGGCGGCAAAGATTTTGTGGTAGCTCATTCGTCTGCCGATGCCAAAGCCGTAGCGGTAGGACTGGTGCGAGGGGCTTTTGAGTACCAAGGACAGAAATGTTCGGCCGCTTCGCGGGCATACCTGCCTGCTAACTTGTGGGAGTCCATCAAAGGCTACATGGTAGCCGACCTCGCAACCATGAAAATGGGCGGTACCGAAGATTTTTCAAATTTTATCAATGCCGTGATTGACGAAAAATCGTTTGATAAAATTGCCAATTACATCAACAATGCCAAAAGCGACCCACGAGTAACGGTCATTGCTGGCGGCAATTGTGACAAGTCGAAAGGGTATTTTGTAGAACCAACTGTACTACTTACCACCGACCCAATGTACACCACCATGTGCGAAGAAATCTTTGGGCCTGTATTGACAATCTATGTCTATGAACCCGAAAAATTTGAAGAAACCCTTGAATTGGTGGATAAAACCTCACCTTACGCGCTCACAGGTTCTATTTTTGCCCAAGACCGCTACGTTGTTGAATTAGCAAGCAAAAAACTCGTAAATGCCGCAGGGAATTTTTACATCAACGATAAGCCAACGGGTGCCGTAGTAGGGCAGCAACCATTTGGTGGGGCTCGCGCTTCGGGTACTAACGACAAAGCGGGGTCTATCCTTAATCTTTTGCGTTGGGTTTCGCCTCGTACGATCAAAGAAACGTTCGTATCGCCTACGGATTATCGCTATCCGTTTTTAGCGGAGGAGTAAGGAGATTTTTAAACAAAAGCGGCCTCGAAATCAATTTTCGAAGCCGCTTTTGTTTAAATGAATAAGTTTACCATTCAAAAGAATACTCTCCGCTTCCCATTTCAAACATCCCGTTTGTCAGTTTTAAATTTTGAGTTTGTGCCAATTGGTTCAATTGGGCAGCCGTTGCATTGGGCAATTTTATGATAGCCTTTGTATTGGCCGGTATGCTTATTTTTAGGTTTGTTTTACCGCCTTTTTGCTCCCAAGTCGAAGAAATTGTTCCATAAGGACTTTCGTACGTGCCTTTTGCCAAAGTAAAACCGCCACCGGGTTTGGGTGAAATCGAAAACTTCTTAAATCCAGCCTCTATCAAATCAATTCCTGCCATGTTTTGGTACATCCAATCACCGATAGCGCCGTACGCGTAGTGATTGTAAGAGTTCATCCCAACATCCTGAAAACTCCCGTCAGGCTTGATGCCATCCCAGCGTTCCCAAATCGTAGTCGCTCCCATTTTGACGGGATACAGCCAAGAAGGATAGGTTTCCTGATTCAAAAGGGCATAAGCGACGTCATTTTTGCCAAAACGAGTCAATACATGACACAAATAGGGCGTTCCCAAGAAGCCCGTTGTCAGGTGATTACCGTGATTTTTAATGTCTTGTACCAACCGATCTACCGCCTGAGGGCGTAGATTTTCGGGTAATAAATCAAAATGCAAGGCTAACACATAAGCTGTTTGCGTATTGCAAACCAAACGACCGTTGGGTGATACATATTCCTGCAAAAATGCTTGTTTAATGTTGTTATACAGTTCTCCGTATTCCACTGCTTCAGCGGCTTTTCCTATTACCAAAGCCGCTTTTGAAGTTAGATTGGCTGAGTGGGCAAAGAAAGCCGTAGCAATAAAATCATTATCCGTCACTGGTTCGCCCATTTGAGGTGAACCACGATACGAAAGCCAATCTCCGAAATGCTCCCCGTTGGTCCAAAGGAGTTTTTGACCCGCATTTTTGCGAATGTACTCGGTCCATTTTTTCATGGATTCATATTGCGTTTCGAGCAAGCGCCGGTCACCGTAAACTTGATACATGGTCCAAGGGGCAATGGTGGCAACATCCGCCCAACCAGCGGACGATTTAATGCCGTCGGGGTTTTTAACTTGCAATACATCAGGAACCACGTGTGGTACACCACCGTTAGGTTTTTGGTCAATAGCTACGTCGCGGAGCCATTTGGTAAAGAAACCTGCCACGTCTTTATTAAAAGTGGCCGTTCGTACAAAGGCCTGAGCATCGCCCGTCCAGCCGAGGCGTTCGTCACGCTGTGGACAATCAGTAGGCACATCGACAAAGTTGCCGATTTGTCCCCAAACAATGTTTTTTTGAAGTTGATTGATCAGTGGTTTGGAAGATTCAAATGTACCCGCGTTGGGCATATCGGAATGCACTACAACTCCCGTAATATTATCTACATCAGGCGTTCCTGGCCACCCTTCCACACGCACATAGCGGAAACCCATGAAAGTAAAATGAGGCTCGTAGGTTTCGATACTGTCGCCTTTGAGGGTATAGTTCAGTTCACATTTGGCCGAACGGAGATTGGCAGTGTAGAAATTTCCCTTTTGGTCTAAGACTTCTGCATGCGTTACCCTGATTTTAGTACCCGCAGGGCCCTGTACCCGAAGTCGAACCCAACCCACCATGTTTTGGCCTAAATCAAAAACTGTTTCTCCGGCAGGAGTTTTGAAGACTTTGAGCGGTTTGATTTCCTGTGTGCGTCGTACGGGTGGGCCTGCGGGCGCAATCAGGTTGTCTTTGGGATAATCACCCAATTTCACATTCCACCAGGCTGCATCGTTAAAACCTACGGACGCCCAGCCTTTTTTCTCCATTCGAGCATCGTAGGTTTCGCCATTATAAAGGTCGTTTTCACGCACGGGGCCGTCGTTGTTGGCTTTCCAGGTTTCATCGGTAGCAATGATTTGCTCACTGCCATCTTCGTATTTGATCACCAATTGACTTAATAAAGCTAGTTTTTCGCCCCACACATTTCGGTTGGTTTCCCACACCAAATACCCACGGTACCAACCATCGCCGAGCATGGCTCCGATGGCGTTGTTTCCTGCCTGTACCCAATTGGTTACGTTGTAGGTAAAATACTGAATACGTGCCTGATAAGCAGTCCAACCAGGAGAAAGTACGTCTTTACCAACTCGTTGCCCATTGATATACATTTCGTTCAAACCACGACTTGTGACATACAAGCGTGCCGAAGCAATTTTTCCTTTGGGTTTGGTAGTAAACTCTTTTCTGATTAGTGGTGCAGGTTGTTGTTTTTTAGGGTCAAAACCAGGTTTTTCGGGCTCAATCCATTGGGCTTGCCAATCGGAAGCTGCTAAAAGCCCCATTTCAAAGAAATTCACCGCTGACTCCGTCACGTTGCCGAAATTGTCGGTGACTTTCACTTTCCAAAAATACCGTTGACGCGCCTGTAGATTAGAACCCTGATAATCTACCAAATGGGAAGCGTCGGATGCTATTTCGCTGGAAGACCAAACCATTGATTTTTTAGAAAATTTTTCATCCTTCGCCACCTGAATCTGATACGACTTTTGCATCGTATTGCGCGCAGAGGAAACTAATTTCCAGCTAAAACGCGGTAAAATCACGTCGATACCTAATGGATTTGTTTTGTATTCGATCCGAAGCTGCTCTACCCGCAAAGGAGAAGTTTGGGCAACTACTGCCGTTGACAATAAAATAAGGAATACTAAGAGACGATTCATTCGTTTAGAAATAGTTGATTTGACGAATAAAGCGAAAAATAATTTATTCCTACACAAGAGTAAGGTCAAACCGACAAGATGGGAAATCGGTATAAAAGTAATCTTTGAACTTTAATTCCTGATTTTCAGAAGAAAACAAAAAAGAATTTACATAAAAATCCCCTCTTTTTCAATTGATAGAAAAAGAGGGGATTCACGAAAAAGCATGTCAGCTACCTGCGAATATTGAACGTAAAGGATTTATAATTTTCGCTGGGTTTGGTATCCGCATTTCCAGTAAGATTCAAAACCAATTTAAAATCCTGCGTAGTGGGTACGGTTATAGGAATTCCCTGTAAAATTGCCAGACGTATATAAGCAGCACTTTTTTTAGCAGGAATAGTGACTTTCCCTTTGGTACCTAAAAAATTATAATGTGTTCCTTCTATTGCCGTATTGCCCGTAGCCACTTCATAGCTAACTTCAGTAGGCTGATCTCGTTGCACACCCACCAGTTGTACTAATACACTGTCTTGCAGGATAATCTGACGAATAGTGCGAGAGTTGAAGGTGTTATTTGCTAAAAATGTAGCGGCGGCGGCATTGACACGGTCATTTTTAAACTCAACCGTAGTTGGACCCGTATAAGTAAGGTCACGGGGAGACTCGCAAGCGAGCAACCCCAAAAAGATGACTGGAAAGTATTTTAGTAGCTTCATGTATTCAATGATTTTAAATTTTCTCTGAAAGATTCGCCTTGTTAATACCCTGGATTTTGTTTTAGATTGGTATTGATCTGTAAATCTCCAATCGGTAAATCAGGTAGAATACGGTAATCCGTAAAAGGAATTACACCACCGCCAGGTTTGGGGATGTTTTGCCCTAAACGAGTGAGGTCATACCAACGGTGTCCTTCAAAAGCCAGCTCAATGCGGCGTTCTTTCATAATTGCATCGATGAGTGCCTGCCCTTGCAACATAACGACAGCAATACCCGCCCGTTGTCTCATTTTGTTCAGATCTTGGAGGGCGAGGTCTTCATTTCCTGCTCGGGCATTGGCTTCGGCTCGGGTAAGGTACATTTCAGAAGTACGAATTACTGGGATATTATCCCATCCAAACGTTCCTTTACTCCCAGGGAATTTGTTGGTCATTCCTACCACTTCGCCGTCGGCGCGCGTCGACGAAATGATTAATTGTCGACGAACATCACCTGTTTCAAACAGGGCCAACAACTCATTGGAGGCCACAATGTCTCCCCAACCACGGTTGGGATTAAGAAGACGCTGATAATAGCCTTGTACAGAATTGTCTCCGTTGAGCGCTTCGCCTAAAATATTGAAATTGACTTCAAAAATAGATTCGGCCATACCAGTGGCGCCCGCGCGGGTAGTACCCCAAGCATCCACGTAACGAGCGGTTGGAATGATGTCTCGGCTAAGACTTACTGCACCAGCAATGGCAGCTGTGAACAATTCTACGGCCTTTGCATATTT
>JBDHXS010000271.1:0-8680 GCA_039810845.1 Runella sp.
AAAAAAGAATAGCCTCGCAACCCAACACTTCTTTACTTATCAATAATGGGAAAGGGGAATTTGAATTACAAGCGTTGCCTTTGGAGGCTCAATTCTCGCCTATTCATGGAATCGTAACGACCGATTATGACCACGACGGGAAATTAGATATTTTACTTACGGGCAACTTCTTTGATGTTCTGCCAGAAATTGGACGTTATGATGCCAATGATGGTTTACTATTGAAAGGAACGGGCAAAAATGCCCAAGGACAGCCTCAGTTTGTTGTCAAAAAGCCTTCTCAATCGGGTTTTTTGGTACGAGGACAAGTGCGTAGAATGCACAAAGCGCGCACCAATGGTGGCAAAGAATTAATCATCTTAGCCAAAAATAAAGACAAAGCCCAAGTCTTTGGATTGAATTAGTTTTGAAAAATAATAACCTGTGATGATGAAAAGAAAAGTAAGCACATTAAGTGTTTTAATTGTGAGTTTGTTTGTTCTTACCAATTGCTCAAAAAATCAACAAGATAGCTCCAGAGAAGATGCACTTTTTGCTCCAATCGCTCCCGAAAAAAGCGGAGTAACTTTCACTAATATTGTACGAGATAGCAAAGACCTCAATATCTTAGATTACCTCTACTTTTACAACGGAGGCGGGGTAGCGGTGGGTGATGTCAATAATGATGGCTTGTCAGATTTATTTTTTGTCTCTAATCAAGGTCAAAACCATCTTTATTTGAATAAAACCCAAAAAGGGAGCGGGATAAAATTTGAGGATGTTTCGGAAAAAGCCCAAATTGGAGGTAATGCCAATTGGAAAACGGGCGTTACCATGGCTGATGTCAATGGAGATGGTTGGCTCGATATTTATGTATGTGCCGTCAGCAATTACAAGTCTTTCAAAGGCCACAACGAACTCTTTATTAACAACCAAGACGGTACTTTTTCCGAAAAATCAAAAGAGTACGGGCTGGATTTTCAAGGTTTTTCGACCCAAGCAGCTTTCTTCGATTACGACCATGACGGCGATTTGGATATGTACTTACTCAATCACGCGGTGCATACCTCTATCTCTTACGACCGCGTAAACGTCCGCGCACTCGACCGCGATGAGTTAGCGGGGGACTATTTATTTCGTAATGATAGCCCACCCACCCCCAAAGGGGGAGTAAAAACCGTATCCTTATTTGGGGGTAAAAAGGTTTTCACTGATGTAAGTATCAAAGCAGGAATTTATGCCGCTCCCCAAGGCTATGGTTTGGGAATTTCGGTGGGAGATTTGAACAACGATGGCTGGGAGGATATTTACGTAGCCAACGATTTTCACGAAGACGATTATTACTATATCAATCAGAAAAACGGCACGTTTAAGGAATCGCTGCGTGAACATTTTACCCACACCAGTAAGTTTTCGATGGGCAACGACATGGCCGACATCAATAATGATGGTTTGCTCGATGTAGTAACGATGGATATGTACCCCCAAGACCCCAAAGTAGAAAAATCTTCAATGGGTGAAGATCCGTTAGATGTGTATTTGTACAAATTGCAATTTGGCTACTACAACCAATACACGCGTAACACTTTACAGCTAAACCTTGGAGGTGAGCGATTTAGCGACATCGGGGCGATGTCGGGTATTTCGGCTACTGATTGGAGTTGGTCGCCGCTGTTAGCCGATTATGACAACGATGGCATCAAAGACCTTTTTATTACCAACGGTATCGAACGCCGCCCCAACGACCTCGAATACATCAAGTACGTGTCTAACCCGATGGTAGAAATGTTGCTTGATAAAGGCAAAAAAAGCGATGGCGAAGCCCTCGGAAAAATGCCTAATGGGCAGTGGCACAATTATCTTTACAAAGGTACAGACAGTTTGCTGTTTGAAGACAAATCCTTGACTTGGGGTTTTAAAGAGTTCAACTGTTCCAACGGTGCCGTTTATGCGGACTTAGACAATGATGGAGATTTGGAGCTGATTACCAACAACTTAAACACTCCTGCGGGGATTTATGAAAATAAAGCCCACGAATTACTGAAGCATAATTTCTTGAAAGTAAAACTACAAGGCCAAATTGCAAACAGGTTTGGTATAGGGGCAAAAGTGTATCTTAAAACCAACAACAAATGGCTCTATCAGCACAATATGCCTACGCGTGGTTTTATGTCGTCGGTAGAGCCTTGGTTGACTTTTGGACTGGGGAAAGCTGCCCAAATTGATTCTTTAGTAGTGATTTGGCCGTCACAAAAAGCTCAGATTTTTACAAATATAAAATCCAACCAAATCATCACCCTTCGACAAGAGGATGCCATTGAAAATTGGACATTTGCTGTTGAAAAACGGGCCTTATTTGAGAATGTGTCAACGCAATATCCCATTGATTTTACCCATAAAGAAAACGAATATTATGATTTTACACGAGAGCCACTCATGCCCTTTAAGATTTCGACCGAAGGGCCAAAAATGGCTATGGGTGACGTAAATGGTGACAAATTGGATGATTTTTATGTAGGAGGTCCTAAATACCAAGCGGGAAAATTGTTTTTACAAAAACCAGATGGGCAATTTGCCGAGAGCAAACAAGCTGCATTTGTGAAAGATACGCTCTGTGAAGATACTGATGCGGTATTTTTTGATGCGGATGGTGACAGAGATTTAGATTTATACGTTGTAAGTGGTGGAAATGAATTTTTTAGTCAAAACCCACCCCTACTCGACCGACTTTATTTCAATGATGGCAAAGGGAATTTTAGTCGTAATGAAGCGTCATTACCTAAATTATATGCCAATAAATCATGCGTAAAACCTGTTGATTTTGATAAAGATGGTGATATAGATTTGTTTGTAGGTGGGCGTGTAGTAGCCTATCACTACGGGCAATCGCCCGACTCTTATCTACTTATTAATAATGGGAAAGGCATATTTTCGGACGAAACTAATAAACTCGCGCCTCAACTTCGTAAAGCAGGGATGGTCACTGATGCGACGTGGGCAGATATTGACAACGACAAAGACGCCGATTTGGTAGTAGTGGGCGATTGGATGGGTATGACGATTTTTGAGAATCAGAATGGAAAATTTGACATTCTAAACACTGAACTCAGCAATAAAAAAGGCTTTTGGCAGACCATCAAACCTGCTGACTTAGATGGCGATGGTGATATTGATTTTGTAATAGGAAACTTAGGAGAAAACACTAAATTCCGTCGGGCAGAAAAAGCTATTCTGCGGATGTATGAAGGGGATTTTTTAAATACAGGACTGAAATCTGACCAGATTTTAGCATACAGCGACGGAGAAGATTTTTATCCAGTGGCTTCTAAAGATGAGATTGGAAAAACTTTGCCTTTTTTGAACAAGCGTTTCCCTAACTACAAGGATTTTGCAGGAAAAACCATTGAAAAAATCTTCAAATCGGCGGAGTTGGACGCCGCTACTCTGCACGAAGTGAATACTTTTGAGAGTGTTTGGGTCGAAAATTTGGGCAAAGGAGAATTTAGAATACACCGACTGCCGAGCGAGGCCCAAGTGTCTAAAATTTTTGCAATTCACATTGCCGACGTCACCAATGATGGTAAGCTTGATATATTATTAGGAGGGAATTTTTACAATGTCAGTACATATCAAGGGCGTTATGACGCAAGTTATGGTCTGATTTTGCAAAATAATTTTTCAAAATCAAGTAAGACTTTCACGCCTTTATCTCCCACCTCAAGTGGCTTTTTGCTAACGGGTGAAGTACGTGACATTCAGACCATTGGTGGAAGTGCCGAGAACCGTATTTTAGTATCTCGTAGCAAAGATGGTTTGATGATGTTCAAATCCAAAAAGTAATGACTAAGCTTAAATTTTGCGTGTTTCTTTCTTATATAACCTTAGAAAGAAACACGCAACTACTATTATTACCAAATCTTCACACGGGTATTTTCTGGACGATACATTTTATCGCCAGGTTGAACGCTAAAGGCTTTGTAAAAGGGCTCAAAATTAGACAGAGGGCCATTACTTCTAAATTCTCCTGGAGAGTGCGGATCGGTATTGACCCGTAGCCGAAGAGCCTCGTCACGGCTTTTGTTGCGCCAGATTTGCCCAAAAGCCAAGAAAAATCGTTGGTCAGGCGTAAATCCATCTGTTTTTTCGTTACTTTTCCCTTGTTTGGTATAGGTTTTAAAAGCCTCATAAGCAACCGATAATCCGCCAATATCAGCGATATTTTCACCGAGGGTCAACTGACCTTTCACGTGTAAGCCATCCAAAACAGTAAAGCTATCATATTGGTCAACGACAACTTGAGCACGTTGCTTAAACTGGTCATTATCTTCTTTCTTCCACCAATTTTTGAGCATTCCCATGTAGTTGTACTGACGGCCTTGATCATCGAAACCGTGCGTCATTTCATGGCCAATCACGGCACCAATTGCTCCATAATTGAAAGCATCGTCGGCTTCAGCATCAAAAAACGGCCACTGCAATATACCCGCAGGAAAAGTAATGGCATTGCTTAATGGGCTATAAGAAGCGTTGACCGTGGGGGCAGTCATTCCCCATTCCGTTTTATCAACGGGTTTTCCCAAACGTTTGAGCATTTCTTCGTAGCGCCACTTGCCAAAAGCTCGAACATTTCCGTAATAATCATCGCGTTTTACGACTACTCCCTCGTAGTTTTTCCATTTGGAGGGATAGCCTATTTTAGGCGTAAATGCTTTGAGTTTTTTCAGTGCCTCGGCCTTTGTTTCTGCTGTCATCCAATCAAGGGCATTGATGCGGGTTTCAAATACTTTTTGAAGATTCGCTACCAGCTCATCCATACGTTTTTTGGCCTCGGGCTTAAAATGCTTGGCTACATAAAGTTGTCCCAACAAATCGCTCATCAAGCCATCGGTTTGGCTCGATATACGTTTCCAACGGTCTTGTTGTTCTTTCTGACCGCTCAGGGCTTTGCCCGAATATTCAAAACTCGCCTCTACAAAAGGCTTACTCAATAAGTTGGCCGCCCCACTGATGACCGAAAACTTCATTTTGGCCTTTAGAATCTCAATTGAAGTTTTGGGAAGCAGTTCATTGAGCGATTCGTAGTATTTGGGTTGTGCCACGATGATGGAGTCGGTTTTCATCCGAAGCGTAACAATCATGTTTTCCAAATCCAAATTATGTACTTTTGCCGCAAAATCCTTCACTGCGAACTTGTTATACAAGGCATTAGGATTGCGCATTTCGATGCGCCCCATGTGTGAAGTAGCTATTTGTGTCTCCAAAGCCAAAATATCATCGGCTAACTGAGTAGCTTTGGCTGGCTCAGTTCCCGTAAGTGTAAAAAGCGTCGTGATGTATTTTTTATAAGCAGTTCGGATTTTCACGGTGGACTCGTCCGTTTTGGTATAATAATCTTTCTCGGGCAAACCCGTACCCGTCTGACGCAGGCTCACCACATACGCATCAGGATTTTTGGCATCAGTCCCGATTCCTATTCCAACAAACGTATTTCCTCCTTCCAACGGATGCGTAGCAGAATAGTGAAGCAACTCTTTGTAATCTTTGATTTTGTCAATTTCTGCCAAGATTGGTTTTATGGGAGTATAACCTCGCTTTTCAATCGTGACAGTATCCATCCCAGACACAAAAAAATCGCCTACGCGTTGCTGAACACTTCCTGCGGGAGCTTTGCTTTTGGCCGCTTCTTCCAAAATGTCCTTGATATTTTTTTGATTTTCGCTACGCAGGATATTGAACGAGCCCCAACTCGTTTCAGAAGCAGGAATTTCAGTTTTCTTTAGCCAAGCCCCGTTGGCATACAAAAAGAAGTCTTCGCGAGGACTGACCGTCAAATCCATACCCGATAAGTCGAGGCCTCTGCTTCGTTTGAGGTCGTCGGTTTTGATAAATGCCGCAGACAGTATTCCCACCATCGTCAGACCTGCTATTAAATATAAATTTCTCATTTAGATTGTGTTTAGATGAAATGTAAACGCAAAATTCTTTAATAAAAGCAATAGTTGATGCTTTTGGTTTAAAGAATAAGTACGAAACTTGATTATGTGTCGTCCAATGCCTATTTCGCTCCGCCTACACTTCCAGTTTTTTTCTTTTGAAGGGTAGGATTGAGTTTGCTCCAAACAGGCACAATCTGGCTATTGTATTCATTCTGAACCTTTTGTAATCTTTCGTTCAATACCGCAAAAACATCGCGTTGCTGATTAGTAGGTTTAAAATCGGCACTGTTTGCTCCCGCATCGCTCGCCAACGCCTGAAGGCGTTCGTAAATTTGCATCGGATTTCGGAAGGCATCTTCGCGGGCTCCCGTCAGGTGTATATCGTAGAGTTGAGCCGAGAGTTGAGTGGCGGCCTGCTCAAATGCTGAAAACTCAATTTGACGGCTTTTCTCTGCTTTTGACAAAGCCTTATCTGTTTTCAAAAGAAGGTTTTGCATTTCTGTTGCTCTTTTACGCATCACTTCCAATTCATTAATCATTGTCACAGCCTGATTCATTGCGTCACGCAGTTGGAGAGAGAAAGTTACCTGTTCTTCAATATCAGCGGAGGTACTTTTGGTCGTAGGGTCTTTCAAAACCTCAAACGCTTGGGTTTGTTTTTCTCCGTTTACCTCCACTTGCGCGGTATATTTTCCGGGAGCAACCCGCGGGCCGAGCAAACCATTCATTAAGTCCAAATCCCAAGTTACGAGCCTGCGCGTACTGTCTTTATCAAATTGTACCCACGGCTTGTTGGGCGGAAGCGTACGCAGTACTGCCGTAGAAGGAGCTTCATAACGCAAATCCCACCACAAACGATTGACTCCCAATTTGTTGGGAGCATTGATTTCCCGTACTACTTTTCCGTCTTTTAAAATAGTTACTTTGGCTGCTTTATTCAAGGTGTCTTTTAGTAAAAGATTGATGGCCACCCCATAAGGCGAATTTTGTCCATCGCTGAGAGTGCGTTCCGTATGCGTGCCTTTGGTTTCCTGAAAACGATAGCCATTGCGAATCGGCAACAATTCAACTGGCTTTGCCGAAGCTAAATTCTTAGAAAGCCTAATAGCCGATACATCATCCAAAATATAAAAACCGCGTCCGTATGTTGCTACCACCAAATCATCAAAACCTTTCTGAATTTCAAGCCAATAGACAGGGGCGGGAGGCATATTTAAACGGAGTGAAAACCAAGTAACGCCATCATCAGTACTACAATACAGATTGTTGTCTGTTCCGGCGTATAACATCCCTTTCTGTTTGGGGTCTTCCTTTACCACGTGTACAAAACTCAACATGGATTTGGGAATACCGTCGCTGATTTTCTTCCATGTCTTACCAAAATCCTCTGTTTTAAGAATAAAAGGGTCAAAATTGCCCATTTGATGCAAATCCACACTGATGTAAGCAACAGATGCACTGTAGCGAGAGGGCTCAATATTGGCAATCGTTCCCCATTTAGGTACGTTCAGATTAGCCGATACATTTTCCCACGTTTTACCTCCATTGCGGGTAAGTTGCACTTGCCCGTCGTTGGTTCCTGCCCAAATCAAGTCTTTTTGAATCGGCGATTCTTCAATCGCAAACAAAGTACAACCGTCAAAAGTCATTAGATTATCAATGGCAATCCCGCCCGACGATTCCTGATGGGTTTTATCGTTGGTCGTTAAATCGGGGCTAATGGTTTGCCAGCTTTGCCCAAAATCATCGGATTTGTGAATGTACTGGCTTCCTACATACACCCGGTGGGGCGTATGCGAGCTCCAACTGATTGGGAAATTCCAGTGCCAACGAAGTTTCAAATCGGCGGGTTTCCAACCATAAGCCGCCTCAGGCCACACGCGCACATCGCGACTGTGCTGCGTACGTTTATCGTATATTTCCAAACCGCCATCGTAGCACCCCGAAATAATGATATTTTCATCAAAAGGATCCGGTTTCGCAAAACCGCTTTCGCAACCACCCACTACCTGCCAGGCACTCAACGGAATTCCCCGGGCACGACTATTACTTGGACCACAGTACGAATAGCCATCCTGGCGATTGCCATAAACGTTGTAAGGTATCTGATTGTCAACGGCAACGTGATACATCTGTGCAATGGGCAGCACCACTCGCTGATAGCTTTTACCATGATTAAGCGAAATACTTGCACAACCATCATGCGCCATCATCATGCGACTTGGATTCAGTGGGTCGATCCAAAAATCGTGGTTATCGCCACCGCTTTGATAGCTCCACGACCACGTTTTACCGCCGTCTTTTGAGGTGCCGTGTTTGACACAAATGGTATGGATTTCGTTCTCGTTGTCTGGAGCAAGGGTGATTCGCGTATAATACGGGGCACGTTCAGCCATGCTGTGGTCATTGGATTGGAGTGCCCACGTATCGCCTCCGTCGTTGGAGCGGTATAAGACGGGGCTTTCCAATTCAAACAACGCATAGACCACTTTCGGATTTTTAGGTGAAACGGCCACCGCTACCTTTCCGACGGGTTGGTCTTTTTTACCGAAAATCTTTTCATTCAATGGTTCCCAAGTAGTGCCCCCGTCTTTTGAACGATAGACACCGCCACTTGTTCCACCGCTGCGAAGTCCCCAGGTATTGATGTTGATTTGCCACATTCCTGCGTACAAAATATCAGGATTAGCAGCATCCATGCTCAGGTCAATGGCCCCCGTATTTTCGTTGACGAACAGTACTTTTTCCCATGTTTTACCACCATC
>JBDHXS010000272.1:0-8671 GCA_039810845.1 Runella sp.
CTATTCGATATGTCGTTCAATCTCCAAATGTATCCACTCAATGAAAGAGCTTGGTGTTTTGATTATGAAAGTTTTAAAGGATATGATGTCGAAACTGCGGAGTTTACCGTACCAGCACTTCAATCTTATTCCCAAACGGTATATGATATGTCGGAGGCTCTTTTTGTTCCTTCTCTTGAAATAGGTCAAACAGCACACCGTTCCCAACCAAGCCTAAGAGCCGTCGAAAAAGAACGCAAAAACAAACGTACTAACAAACTGGCTGTATTGTCTGGACGAACTTCCGAAATGCCTTTAATGATTGGCTATCCTATCAAAGTACGTGAGAATGTTTTTGAAAATGGATTTTACAAAGAAACCATAGACTATGGCAATTTTACGGTTACCAAAATAAATCATTTTGTGGATACACGGGGCATTTATCAGGCCTATTTTGAGGCGATTCCAGTGGATGGCCACTTTCCACCTGCCGAGTACCCCGTTACACCTCGCAAAGCCCCCGTTCAATTAGCCTCCATCAAAGAAACCGATGATCCCAAAAAATTAGGAAGGGTGCGGGCAAAATTTACCTGGCAAATGGGTGAAGAAATAACACCCTGGATACCCGTATCTAACATGATGACCGGACTCTCACAGGCGTATTTTATTCCCGAAAAAGGCGATTTGGTGATGATTGATTTTGAGATGGGCAACCCCGACGCGCCTTTTGTAGTGGGGGGGATTTATACGGGCGATGGCGGCCCGCGAGAACCCAAACTCGTGGCTTCGGACAACACGAAAAAAGGAATCGTTACTAAAAGTGGCAACTCAATCATCATTGACGATACCGACGGGCACGAAACAATCAAGATTTTCAACAAAGAAAACAAGAACTCCATAGAACTCTCACTTGATGGCAGTTCTCATATCAACATCAAAAGTAAAGGCTCTGTCAATATAAGTGCAGGGTCTATCAATCTCAACGCTTCCGATATCACAATCAAAGCCTCTAAAAATTTGTTGAGTTATGGAGAAGAGTCGGCTTTTTTGGGATCTGATAAAGAGGTAGCAATCGGAGCGAAAAAGATAGACATAGGGGCTGATCAAGAAATCAATATCGGAGCAGATTTAGTAGCGGTCAATGCCAAATCTTTGGCCAGCGTTAAGTCTGATATTCAAGTAGATGTGGCAGGCCAAACAATGGTAGGTATCAATGGTGGCATCGTTATGATAAACTAATATGCCCGAAGATTATTATCCGATACCGCCCTCTTTTGGCGCGTTGATGAAACGGCAGCCATTGGCCGATAAAATTTCGGTGGAGGAATCTATTGCTCAGAATATATCGTTGTACTTGGCTTCAAAGCCAAAGGAGTATCATTTTGACCATCAATATGGCTGCATTATTCATGGCTATGATTTTCGACAACTCAAAGACACTCCGAGCAAAGACCAAATCAAACGGTCAGTAGAAGAGTATCTTCGTAAATTTGAGAAGCGTATCGTAGTCAATCGGATTGATATAGAAATCAATGATGTAGAGGAACGTGTAGAGGGTGGAAATCCTCGCATTTGCCGCTATATACAAATAGTGATAGCAAGCACACTCGTACAAACGCAAGAGAAATTGAAGGAAATGAAATTTAGATTGATACGATATTCTTAAATGTCGCTAAATTGCTTTATGTTCAGTCAGTGGAAATTAAAATGTTTCACTCCTCGCTACCGACTCCTAACCCACTATGTATAACGAACCCCAACGATACAAAACCCGCGAATACATCCGAACCGAAATGATTCGGGAAATTGCTCGTTTGTGGCATTACGACGAAAGTGATTTAGCCGTTGAGAGTTTTGATCCATTAGTTGGAATGTTGCTGGGAGCATTTGCGACAGGACTCGAAAATGTCCACCATGAACTCAATAACTCCCGTAGCCGAGTAGTGCAACGCTTGGCGCAGTTGCTTACACCCGAAGTACTTACGGGACCTCAGCCCGCCCATGCCATGATGAAAGTGGGTATTATTGACCCTTCGTTTGACGTTTTGCCTACCCATTCATTTAGTACCAGTCTGGCTGGTAAAGAGTTTTTCTTTTCTTCAGTAGGGCAATATACGCTTCATAATGCCAAACTAAATACCCTTATCTTACAAAGCCGTATTCGTGAAATGGGAGTTGGCGGTGCACCCCGCGAGTATTTTATGGACCGAGCGTTGCCATTGGACGAAGCTTGGATAGGTTTAGCTTTGAACGAAGATTTGGAAGAACTCAGTGATCTTTCTCTTTTTTTTGATTGGCGCAACGACCCCTCTCGTGTCACTCACCTTAGTCGTTTATTGGATGTTCGGATGTTTACCGAGACCGAAGAACTTCAAGTAGTACAAGGATTAGTCAATAAAAAACCTTTTGATGGTCTTGCCGATGAGTTGGGGGCATCGTCGCGAATTGACCGTATGGTGCAACGTCAATATAATGCGCACGTTTTGAGTGTCAGTAGTCGGAACCGTCAAACAGGGCAAGAAATTTCTATCCAAACTAAAAAGAAAAAATATCCAGAAGCGATCGCTTCTTTTTTGCGTCCTGACGAACTCCAACGGTATTTTGTGCAAGAACTATTTTGGATTAAAATTAAATTTCCGGGGAGTTTATCACCAGAAATCCTATCGCGGATGTATCTTGACCTAAACGCTTTTCCAGTAGTTAATCGTCGGGCTGTCAATACTGTTCAGGAGCTTCGGGCTTTGTTCAATGTGTTTCCTATTCGTACCGATGAGAGTGATTTTTTTTTGGATATGATTGAGATAGAGACCCCTACGGGGATGAAATTGGCCAATGTACAACAGTTTAATCGAGACAATAACAATCAGTACTTACTTCGTCAGGGAGGAGTAGCACGCTTTGACGAACGTGATGCCTCCGAAATCTTATCTTATTTGGTAGATTTGCTGCGTGACGAAGGAGCCATGTTTATGGCGTTGGGGCGTGGAGAAATCGAAACCGATGTAGAGGAAATCAGGAAGCGATTAGAAAGAATCAATAATGTTATCAAAAAAGATAATTTTCAAAATTGGTTTATTAGTACTAAAACCACGGAAAAAAGCGGGCGGCTCAATGTGCGATATTGGACAACCAAAGCCGATATAGCCAATAACCTTGCTTTTGGAACAAAATTAATACGTGAACGTACCAATATAGCTTTTACCGACGATCAAACTACCCTGCTGACCACCACTACAGGTGGTCAACGGGCTTTACAGGGTGATGACAACTTGCCTATTTTCAAAAAGGCCATTCTCACCCGTGGGCGTGCTGTGACGATGGAAGACTATAAAGCCGTATGTTTTGCCGAATTGGGCGATAAATTGAAAAGGGTAGAAATCACAAAAGGTTTTACTATAGGGGCGTCACAATACCAAGGTTTACAACGAACGCTGGATATCAACCTGATTCCAAATCCAGCCAAGCTAGTATCGGCAGAGCAATGGGCTGAGTATAGTTTACGACTCAAAAACCTTTTGGAAGAACAATCTTCAGGCGTATTGCCGCTTCGGGTCTTGGTGAATGGTGTGGAGTAATAGTAATTTAGGATTTACAGGTTATAACCTGTTGATATCCAATTTTAATCGTGCGGATGTTGTTAGCAGTTATCAAAAATCGATAATCAAAAAATGTCTCCAGAAGAGTTCAAAATAGCATTAGACCAACTACCCGTAAAACGATTACGGGTAGAGGCTGTTATAGATGAACTGTTGGCGAATGGGTTTTGTCGGAAAGAAGAAATCGTTATTTACCCCCAACGATCTTCAGCCTATTTTTACGAACGAGACGTTTCGGAAATTGAGAGTGTATTCAACGAATTAAGTGGAGCTTCTTGGTATAGGGTAAGTACGCCGCGAGATGGTCTATACGATACCTTACCTGAAAGACTGTTTCATCGTCCAACGGGACGTATTATCAGAGATGATCAATGGGAAGAGATTCGAGCTGAAGAGCAACAACAAGAAGAGGAAGCGCGCCAATTTCTTTTGCCATTTGATAATGCCATTAGCCACCAACGTATTCGAATTGAACAGTTTGAAAAGCAGGCATTGGCGGGACAAGACAAAGGGTTTTTGAAGGAGTTTTTGGCGATTTTTTGGCCAGAAAGTGCCAGTTTGCAGTTGACAGAGCACCAGCAGTCTTCACTTTTTCAAATGACCACCCTAGCGCATAAAGCGACTGGGAATTTAACTTGGATGAAAGATTGTTTTGAGCAATTGTTGGAAGATTCGGTCGAACTAACTTACGAATCAGTTGCCGATTGGCTACAGGTCGAAACAACATTTGCTTCTTTGGGTGAAGCCTCTCTGGGGGTAGATACTATTCTCGGCACTTCTTCGTGGTTCAGTCAAAATCGCTGTTTAAAAATCAATGTGGGTCCTCTTTCCGCTTCTCAAATGAAAGAGTACATCCCAAATGGACGAAAACGAAAGATTGTTGACTTTTTGTGTGGGTTGTTAGTGCCTATTGAGATAGATTGGCAATTGGTACTGCTGACGGAAAAATCTGCCATAGGTTTTCAACTAAATCCATCGAATGAAGGCACTTTATTAGGTTTTACAACGGTTTTATGAGTATTTTTAACTGTGATTTAAGACACAAATAATGGATAATAATTAACGAATATACTGCTCTCATGTCCTCAACAGTACTCATACTTTTAATTGGAAATATTGTTTTTGGAATTGCCAACTTGGGCATTGTGGCTTACTTGAAGTCTTCGGGCATTTTTTCTAAAAAATTGCTGATGTATGTCTTGTTGGTTTTTGCTCTTTTTGCAGGTTTGGGCGCTATTGTGAGCCAGATACCTTCTTTTTTGCTGAGGTTTGTTGTTTTTGAAACAGTGGCATTCGTATTAGGGGTAATTTTTTTGATCACAGCTTATAAAACCTTTAGTCTTTGGTTGGAGCGTAGCGAGTTTGCCCCTGGATTTTGGCTTTGTGTGTCGTTAATATTTTTTGGAATGTCAGGATTTATTTTGTCATATTCACTGATTTCTAAGCAAACAGGTATGATGACCCCTTATTTATCCTTGGGTGCTTTGCTGTATTTGTTGCCTTATCTGTTTGTGAAATCGTATGATTTTTGGATGGATATTCCACCTAAAGTATATCGTAAATGGTACTATCCGGTCAATACCAGGGTACCTGTTATTGAATTGAGAAATACGCAACGGGTGAAAGTGAGAATTTCTAAACAGCCTAATAATCCTGCATGGGAAGGGCATGAGTTTGAAGCGCCCAAAGAGCGTGAGCTGGGAGAATGGATGCACTACATGATTGATTTGTATAATACCAAAATAGACCCACAAAAACCCATTATTTATCAAGAAATTCAAACGAACAAGCCTGTTGGATGGGTGTTTTACACTCCTTCATTTTGGGGGCTGTTTAAAACCTATTTTGATTCTGACAAAACTTTTGCACAAAATAACATTACAAGCAGCACCCCAATTGTGGCGCGTAGCTATACCGACTAATTTTCAACATGGCGACTCCTAAATCTAAACATTGGCCGATTAATTGGGTGGATGGGATGAAAATCACCAAAGACCACTTCTTAGGGAGCGATTTGGCTGCCATTGATGCCCTGCGTGATGTGGCACAAACGCATCTCAACGCCTATACTTACGGACTTTTGCCTTCTCCCGATGGTAAGTTGAGTCAGTTGAGCCAGAATGGGAATGAAATTACATTGCCGATTTGTCAGGCAATTACCTTAGGGGGTGTTCGGATCGATTTCCCAAGATATGCTGGCCAGCCTTCGCTTACTTTTTCGTTATCGAATATTCAAAACGAGCTCATGAATGAGCGGAGTACGGAGTTTTTTGTGGTTTTGGTCGTTGACCCAACGGCAGTTGTGCCGTTTGGAGATCCCAATCCCCAAGAAGTGCCACTCCGATTACCTTATTGGATGCCTCTGCTACGATTAGCAATTGCTACGGCCGATCATATTCGACAAAATACATCGGGACTTAATCATTTGGTAGTAGGTAAACTACGAAAAGTAAATCAGCAGTTTCACCTATTGTCGGAATGGGAGTATGTGCCGCCTTGCATGAGTGTGAGTGCGCACCCAACGTTGATGTGGTACTACGACCATTTTGATGCGTTGATTGGCCAAATTGATAGAAACGCTGAAACCACTGTGCAAAATGTATATCTAAAAGCCCAAGACGATTGGTCAAAGAATGTGGGGATTTTGGCGCAAAAAGTCATATTGCACATTGCCGATACGTATGACCAATACCGCCTTTTAATTAATGAATCATCACCCGTTTACTTCGTAGAATACTTTGCGCGTTTTGCGCGGGTATTTATGGGAACATTGCGATGCTTGCCCCAACGTAACAAAGAATACATGTACAATTATTTTGGACAACGATTTGGCGTAACCCAAGCGACGTTTGAATCTAAGCTCAATTTGTTGGTCAAAATTCAATATAATCACAATGATATAGTGCCGGCGCTGGCTTTAATTAAAGATTTCTTGGATAATCTCAATGCCATATTTACCGAACTAAGTGCCCTTGAATATGTCTATAAGGGAGATTCTGACGGAGGTTATCGAGGACGTGAGCAGTATCGTTAGAGGGCTGATAAATATTATTTGTTAACAGTTAATCGTATATCCGACAAACTCTACTAACTGCTCCCTACTACCAACTGTGGACTGTAAACTATAAACTGTGGACTAAAGAAAATGACTCCTTTTTTCAAATATATTCTGATTAACCTGCTGTTTTTTATACTATTGATGGTCGTGGGTTATCGTTTATTAAAACCACGTTCTGTGGGAAAAGCAATGTCGTCATCTCAAACCGAAGAAGAGATTTTGAATGAGGCGCAGCTATCCGATACGCTATATTGTACCTATAAATTGGCATTGAAAGGTACTGACCCAATTGCTCTGGTGCAGGCAAAAGGTAATTTTCAAGTAAAAATGATGGAATTGAAGCAACGGTCTTTAACAGCAGCTCCTTTAGATTCTATTTTTTGGAAGATGGGGCGAAATTATCGGTCACTTATTTCATTAAATGAAGATAAGATGAAGAACCAAAAGAACTTGGACGCTAACAAACAAAGCTACAAAGACCTTATAGAGCAATTGACAAAATCGAATGAACGACTTGACCGCGACATTACCATTATTTTGTCTCAGCCTCCTCCACAACCCGCTATACCTAAGTAGGCAAACAAATTTATCACAATTCTATTCTGTCTCAATGAAAGCTCTTAACAGCGAAATACGATACAACCGCATTCTCTATTTTTGGTTATGCTATGCTGGAGTAATAACATTAATAGGAATCTTCATTTATTTGAATGTTCGCAAAATTCCTGAATTGGCACAGGAACGCAATCAGGCGAGTGCCGCTGAAATCAATATTTTTTTGCTTGAGACCAACAGATTGGACGATTATGTAAGAAGACTAAAGGTGTCAGAACAATCTTCTGCCAACGAACTCCTTGCCATTTTTGGTTTTATTAATCAATTGAGAAGCCATTATGATAAACCGCTGTTTCATTCGGTTCTGAAAAGTTATGAAGCACTTATCGGAGACTTGAGCAGTTCTCAAAATGTTCAGGACGATGAACTGAAACAGTTAATGGTTAAATACGACCAACTGTTGGAAGAAAAAAAGCAGCTTGAACAGAAATATACAGAGTTGAAGCAACAGCAAGTGGCGCGGTAAGGTTTTCGGGCTTAGATGCTTACTGTTTTTAAGGTTTTTGTGATTGATGAATAAAACGTTTTAGACTTTATGCTTCGCATACTTCTGTTTGGGTGTTTTTTGATACATAATCTTGTTAACGCCCAAAAGGTGACATTCGACGATTATAAAAAACGCGCCGATGCGTGTTTTAATAAACAAGATTATCAATGCGCCAAAGAAAACTACGAGCGCGCTTTGCGGATTCGCAATGAAGAACCCTATTGCAAAAGCCAGCTTCAAAAGACCGAAAAAGCCATTACCCGAAAAAATAGTGGTTCTGTCACCCCCAATCCCACACCAGTTTCGCAGAAACCCACTAAACCGACTCAGAAGTCATTGCAGCTTGAATTTGTGATGATAAAAGGTGGTACTTTTCAGATGGGAGACGATAATGGTGCTATTGACGAACGACCCGCCCACCCCGTTACACTAAAAGATTTTTATGTAGCCCGACAGGAAGTAACCGTAGCGCAATTTCAGGCGTTTTGCAAAGCAACGGGAAAATCGATGCCTGCGCCTCCCAACTGGGGCTGGCAGGACAATCACCCCGTAGTGGGCGTGTCCTGGGGCGATGCAGTGGCCTACTGCGAATGGCTTTCTAAACAAGACGGAAAAAAATACCGACTTCTCACCGAAGCTGAATGGGAATATGCGGCTTGTGGCGGACCTTCTAAAATAACAACTGCAACGGAAGCAACTGGCTGGTATGCGGGCAATACTGACGCGGCAAGCACCAAATCTGTAGGAACAAAAAAAGCCAATGCCTTTGGTTTATTTGATATGGGTGGCAACGCGGCCGAGTGGTGTGCGGATTGGTACGCCAAAGAATATTATGCCGGCAGCCCCGCGACCAATCCTGCCGGCGCGGCGCAGGGTACAAGGCGGGTTGTGCGCGGACGGTCGTTTGGTGATGAACCCAAACCGCTCACTTTTCGG
>JBDHXS010000273.1:0-8669 GCA_039810845.1 Runella sp.
CGCGAAGTAGCAGAAGGCGCCGAAAAGAAAATTAAGGTAAAGCGCTATGTAAGTTGTAATACCTGCGGTGGAAATGGCTCTAAAAATGGTGCCTCTCTCAAAACCTGCCACACTTGCAACGGAAACGGTCAAGTACGTAAAGTGGTCAGTACGATGCTGGGACAAATGGTCTCTACCAGTACTTGCCCCACTTGTAATGGAGAAGGAAAAATTGTCAGTGAGCGTTGTGAAGTTTGTGCAGGAGAAGGACGCGTATTAGAAGAAGATTTAATCAGCATCAAAATCCCTGGCGGTGTAGCAGACGGAATGCAACTTTCGATGAGTGGCAAAGGCAACGTCCCTCCTCGTGGCGGTGTAGCAGGCGATTTATTGATTGTTGTCGAAGAAGAGGAAGACGAACAACTCAAACGCGATGGCAACAATCTTGTGTATGATCTCCACCTCAACTTTATAGATGCCGTTCTCGGGACAACCGCCGAAGTGCCAACGCTTGATGGCAAAGCCCGTGTCCCCATCGAAGCGGGCATTCAGGGAGGGAAGATTTTACGCCTGAAGGGCAAAGGTATCAAGGAGCTTAATGGCTATGGACGTGGCGATCAGTTGATTCACGTCAACATCTGGACTCCTAAACAATTGAGCAGTGACGAACGAACCACTCTGGAAAAACTCCGCAATTCGCCTAATTTCCAGCCCAAGCCCAGCAAAAATGAGAAAGGATTTTTTGAGAAAATGAAAGATTTCTTTCATTAAGAGTGGAGAGTTATCAAATATAGGTAGCCAATAAAGTTGAGATGTCTTAGTGCTTTATGCACCAGCTATTAGAAAATCGGGATAAATCCTTCCAAGTACAAAACTTACTTGAAATGGAATTATCCCGATTATTATTCGACAAAGGTAAATGCGTTCTTCGATTCTTTCTACCTTTTTGTCTCCGCTATAATAGCAACCAAATCCTTATTTATCAAACCATTGTGGCGTATCTAACGTCAATCCTGAAGGCGTATTGGGATTGGAATTAACCTCTTCACTACGGTAGAGCAAACGGCGAATCAAACCTGCTACTGGAGCTCCCGTCGGAGTAGTCATTGCAGGAATTTCTTGGCCAATAGTCCCAGAACGACGATGCTGTACCCAACCTTCGATAGGACGCATAAATAAATCCAAATATTGCTGTTGGGCTAATACGGTTTTATAATTTGTCGCTGTAAGTGTAGGCAAACCTGCTACATACGCATCCGTTTGGGCAGCAGTTACTCCCAGAGCCAACATAGACTCGCGCACGCCAGCCCGCATTTTGGTAGTAGCAGCATCAAACCCTCCTGGTGCAAATCCACGAGCAATGGCTTCAGCTTCAAACAACAATTGCTCTGAATATGAGAAAGACACTTCGGGCAAATCAGCTTTCAGCAAATTCATGTTTACTAATGCCGATTTGGTGGTATAAACTTCCACAGGGCCAAGCGCAATAAATTCATTGGCGGCAGCATCGGTGCCAGGCTGGTAAAAATAAGGAATACGAGGATCTTTGAGCGAAACCAATAAGTCATAAACAGGCTTAGAGCAATACCAATCTGACTGTACCCCTCCTCGGAAAATAGCTGTAAACGAAAAACGTGGATTCTGACGCCCTGGCTGGTTGTAATATTTATACAACATGGCATCTGCGCTTGATGAAATCATATTCCCTCCTGAAATCAATTGACCAATGACCGATCCTTTTGAAGGGTCTGAGTCAACCATTGAGAATAAAATTCTCATTTTCAGCGAATTGGCCAGCTTACGCCACTTGGCCATATCGCCACCATAATACAAGTCGTTCGGTGCAATGATACCTTTTGCATTTAGGTCAATCATTCCAATCGCCTCATCGAGCAGGGCGATACTGCCGTTAAGCACATCTTGTTGCTTATCAAATTTAGGAAAATCAACCTTACCAGTAGCAGCTTCTGTAAATGGAATATCTCCCCAGAGTAAAGAGGTTTGCGCGTAAGCAAAGGCCATCAAAATTTTGCACTGCGCCACTGCATTTTTATTAACAGGTTGGCTATTTTGTGCAATTTCTACAGCTACATTAAGGTTTTTTAGTACATCTGTATAAGTTCGTCCCCAGGCACTTCGGATACGCGTTTGGTCATACTGTGACTGTGCCAAGCCCCAACGCCCACCAGAAGCCCACATTTGATTCATCAAAGCAATAGGCCAAGTAAGTTCGGCCACGCGCAAAAGTGAAAATTGCGTAGAAGCACCTGAAAAGAGCAAAGCAGGATCAACCGAAGTAGAGCGGTTAGGATCAACATTAATATCGCTATCTTTAAAACAAGCTGTTGTTGAAAGTGCCAACAGAGCAGCTAAAATTAGCTTTTTCATGTTTAAATATATTTAAAAAGAGTGAATTTGTTAAAAGGTAAATCTTAAATTGCCTCCGATGGTTCGGCTGCTCGGGATACTTCCTCGCTCCAATCCCTCACCAATCAGTCCTGTACCGAGTACGTTGGCTTCGGGGTCAATGTGTGGCACTTTTGAACTGATTATCCATAGGTTGCGTCCCTCCAAGCCCAAAGCAATGCTGCCAAAAGGTGTCTTACTGACCCATGTTTTGGGTAAGTTATACGCAATTCTCACTTCCCGTAGCTTGGTATAAGAACCATCAAAAATATTATTTTCGGGGCTAACGGAGTTATCCAACTGTCCCCAATATTGTTGCATACTGGCTACGGGCTTAGTGTTAGGGCTAAAAGTACCATCTGTATTACGAATTACACCCGGATCAATAATTGGTGTTCGGTTGTTGTCGGCAGTCTCTATCGCCAAACCGCTTCCTCTTACAATACTTACTGTTTGCGAATTGATGACTCCCCCTTTGCGTACATCCACCAAGAAATTGAAATCAATGCCTTTGTACGAGAACGAGTTGTTGATACCCAACGTCCAATCAGGGTAAATAGAACCAAACACTTTTCGTGGGCCAGGCGTGCGTAAGCCTGTGGTCGGATTAATAATAATATTCCCTTGCGGGTCGCGAAGCCAGCTTACCCCTTGAATGCTGAACGTTTCGCCAGGGCGAGCTACAACAAATATTCCAAATCCATCGCCCGAAGTCGTGATAAACTCCGTCAGGCCAGGAGCCAGAGATTCCACACGGTTGACATTTTTGTTGAAATTAAAGGCCGCATCCCAACGAAATCCTGAACGAGTTTTGAGCGGAGTAACGGTGAGCATTGCTTCTAATCCCTTATTGGAAATCTCCCCCACGTTTAAGCGTCTGGCAGAATAGCCCGTGGTTTGGGGAATCGCAATAGAGATAATTTGGTCATAATTGAGCGTTTTGTAGTACGTCATATCAAGTCCCAATCGCCCACCGAAAAACTTCAATTCTGCTCCAAATTCGTAAGAAGTCTGTTGTTGGGGTTTTAAGTTGGTCGGTGGCAAAATATTAGTTGCGCCAAAAGCCGATGCTCCACCAATGGGGTACAGGATATTGAAGGTATAAATATCGCTGGCTTGCGTCAGAGGATTGTAGGTAAAAGATAATTGATATGGGTCTTCGTCTGAGCCTACATTGGCATAATTGGCACGCAGTTTAGCGTAGCTCAAGATGTCATTTTTAACAATTCCTAAATTCGGAAAGGCTTCGGTCAACACAAAAGATACACTGGCAGAAGGATAAAAATAAGAGTTATTGTTGACAGGCAAGGTGGATGACCAGTCATTCCGCCCTGTTACGTTCAGGAACAAATAGTTTTTATAATCAAAACTAAAGTCACCATAGACCCCAAAAATCTCACGTCGACTGAAAAAATTGGATGGCACATTTGATTGTGCGTTGGCAAAAGTATAAAGTTGGTCAATGTTCAATCCTTCTGACAACAAACGCGAGCGGCGAATGGTACGTTGGTTAAACTGATGTCCAACGATACCTTTAAAAGACCAATTGTTGCTGATTTTGCGCTGAATTGTCCCTAAAATATCTGTTTGAAGTTCACGTTCAAAAATATCATTGGTTTCAAACTGTCCGTTCAATCGCCCACGTGTTCCTTTTCGCGTGACAGAGCGCCGGTTTTCAGTAAAAAAGTCAGTTCCGACGCGTCCTGTTACGTTAAACCAAGGAGTGACATCATAGCTTAGGCTGGTTCCACCATAAACGCGGTCAACTGAATTAGAAAACCTGTTGAATGTCGTTACAAAATAGGGGTTGTTTTGTACTCCATTGAGGTCAATAGATCGTGCCAAATCTCCTGTCCAGCCTGTTGGCACTGCCTGTGTTGCAGGTGCGAACAAATTGTTTTTCAACTCATTTATATCTACTGTTACGGGCAGACCTGACAAAATAGTAGCAATGATATTGGTTGTATTAGAGCCTTGTTGCGGACGTCCGTCACTGGTCGTACGTACATAGTTCACCCAAGCCCTCGAAGTAAGTTTGTCCGTAATTTTTTTACCACCATTAATGGCAAAGGTATTACGGTTCAATTCAGAACCTGGTACAGTGCCCGTTTGTCGTAAATTGGTATAACCGATGCGATAATCTCCCTGCTCCGTGGCCCCGTCAAGCGAGACGCTGTTAATCATGGTGTGGCCTGTCACAAAGAAATTTTTCCAGTTTTGCGGGTATGCCTGCAAACTCTGCACCGTTTCGCCTTTATAATCCTTTACAGGCCCCGTAATGCTGGATATTTTTGGTCCCCAACCATTTCCTGATTGCGGATTATATACCCCTAAATTACCCTGTGCATACTCACTTTGTAATTCTGGCACTCGAAGCACATTGTCCGTTCGGAAAGATGAATTGACCGTTACATTCGTTTTTTTAGCTCCTTGCTTGCCTCGTTTGGTCGTTATGACAATCACACCGTTACGAGCACGAGAGCCGTAGAGCGCAGAAGCAGCAGCACCTTTCAAAACGGTCATGGTTTCGATGTCGTCAGGGTTGAGATCTCCTGCTCGGTTGCCCACGTCAACCCCTCCCGTTACAACGTCAGTTTCAGAGTTATTGAAAGAAGAATTGGAAATCGGCATCCCATCCACGACAAATAGTGGCTCACTGGAACTAGAAATAGAGTTAGCCCCACGAATCATGACACGACTAGATCCACCCACCGTACCAGATTGTTGCGAAATCCTCACCCCCGCAATACGTCCCGCCATAGAATTGAGGAGATTAGGGTCACGCGCTTTTACGAGTTCTGAACCTCCAATGGTCGAAACGGCGTAGCCTAGTTCTTTCTTTTCGCGAACAATGGCATTAGCTGTGACAACTACCTCGTTCAAATTTACCAAATCGGCTTCTAATTGGATGTCTACTGTGGTTTTATTACCTATTTCCACATCAACCGTTTTATAGCCAATAAATGAGAATACCAACGTGCCTACTTTGTCAGGAACATTGATTTGATAGGTACCATCAGCTTTGGTAGCAGTACCGACGTTGGTTCCTTTCAATAAAACATTGACGCCAGGAATCCCTTCATTTTCAGGCGAGGTAACTTTCCCCGAAATGGATTTAGTTTGAGCACGAACGAGCTGTGTCATGCCCAGCAGCAATAACAGAAGTAGCTTTTTTTTCATACAGGTGATAATAAGTTTTATGGGTGTTAAAGAATGGGGACTCAACGATAGGAAGGAGGACAATTGCTATTTTATCCGTCTCACAGTTTTAATTATGACTGGTTCTTTCAGCAATTGCATGGGATTAGAGAAAGCATTCGTTGGACCTGGCTGTCCCGTTTCTCCTTGTTGAATTTTACGAACTACCTTCATGCCTTTTAACACTCTTCCAAAAGCAGCAAACCCTTGACCATCGGGGTTTCTTTTTCCTCCAAAGTCAAGTTCAGGTTGGGCATTGATACAAATGAAGAATTCAGAAGCACCGCTTTCAGGCTTCCCACGGGCCATAGATATAGCCCCATCTACGTGCAAAATACCCGTTTTGTTGGTCGTTTCCTGCGGAATCGGCGGCAGCATTTTGGTAGAATCACTCTGAAGACCACCTTGGATAACCTCTATTTTAACAGGGCTTGTAGCTTGGTTATCCATACGTACGACACGGTAAAACTTCCCACCATCGTAGCGTTTTTCATCCACATAACGAAGAAAATTAGCTACCGTAATCGGAGCCTTATCAGCGTAGAGCTCGACGATAATCTTACCCATTGAGGTTTCAATTTGAACCTTTTGAGCAAAAGTTAAGGAAAATAAACAGAGAAAAAAGGCGAGGATAAGTAGAGGTTTTTTCACAAGTAAGGTTATTTTGGCTGAATGTGATGACCAATATATGTATTATTTCCCAATAAGTCAAGCACTTGCAAATAAACCTCCAAAAATTTAAAATAGTTTTTAAAATTATACAAAAAATTTAAAAATATAAACTCAATAACACCGAATTTCAAACAACGCCGCAGGAACTACGTTTGACGGATGCGTCACTTCAATCGTGAGTGAGGTGGTTTCAATCGGCTCGCGAAACGTAATGATGCGCTGGCTTTGGTGGTTGTCTTTGATTTCAGCAATGACTTCTTGCTGCTGGTTGAGAACCCGCACATTTTTTACACAAAACGGCATTTCATTTTCGGGATGCGACATCAAGACCGTTTCCATCGGGTGGTCAAAATCGGTATCAAAGTGCAGGACTAACTCACGAATCTGCTGGGGACTGTCCCACGAGAGCTGCACTGTTGGGTGCGCGTCTGTTGGACTAGCGACCCAAGCATTGGGCTGGCAAGTAGGCCGTTGAAGGCCATTGCTTAGGTGATTGGCTTGAAATAAGCTTAAAGGTGGTTCAAACTTTAATGCTAAATTTTTGCCCGCAGGACGGCGCTGTGGACACCAAAACTCAAACGTATCCACGCCGATGTCTTGCGTAGGTTCTTGTTTTCCGTAGTTAGAAACCGCTTCGTTGATTTGATTAAAGACGGTCAGTAAGCCCGTTACCCGTTGATCTGAGTACTGCAAACGTACTTTTTCATTTTTCAGGATGGTCAAAAACGCGTAGCCCTCTGCTTGTTCTTCAAACGTCAACGACACGCAGTTTTCGCCTTGCTGCAACGAAACCGTTTTTTTGCATAACACTACATCAGGCGTATGATTATCGGCTTTACTCGAAACTCGCAGTTCGATTTGAAGCTCAGTCGATTCGTCGGCGTAAGGATGGAGGATCACTTTTCCTAAACGCGCATTGGAGAAAGGAAGCATTTGAGCCACCGAAAACACCATCGGTTCGGGTTCACCCGACGGCGATAATTCTTCCAACACCAACTCACTACTGGCAGAAAGGATGGCCGTTTGTACCAAATCTTGGTCGTCTTTTAGGCGAAGTTGGGGGATGTGCTGTCCCGTTTTTAGCAATGCTTGCTGTAGAGACGCAATATGTTGCTTCTCAGAAAGCTGACGAGGTAAAAGCCCTTTTTCGATGCACAATTTTGCGGCCATTCCCACGGCTTGCCCAACGTGTGCACACGTGGCCATCACGCGCGACGACGCAAAGGCCACGTGACTGGCCGAAATGATACGTCCCGCGATGAACAGGTTGCTGATGTTGCGCGAATACAAACAGCGGTACGGAATCCCATAAATCCCCTTGCTGTGCCACTGATTGCAGCTCGATTGTCCAATTTCGGAAAAAACGCCATCGGCAGGGTGTAAGTCGATCGACCAGCCGCCAAAAGCCACATCATCGTAATGCGTCTGTTGCTCTACTATGTCTTGCTGAATCAGCATATAATCGCCCTCAAAGCGGCGGCTTTCGCGTTTCCCAGGGATTTGCCCCACCCACTCAAGGGTAAGATTTTCGGCTTCGGGAAAATTGCCTGAGTTTTTGATGTAGTCCCAAACGCCATAAATCACCTTCCACAGTTCCCATTTGATGGTTTCGGTGTCGTGGACGGTATCGAGGCGACCGCCGTATTCGACCCACCAAAGTTTACAGCCAAACTCGTTGGCGTTGAAAGAACGGAATTTAGGAACTTTTTGGGTAACATCGTGGGCAAAACTCGGTGCGACAAATTTGACGGGCTTGCCTGCGTTTTTGGAATAAAAATAAAGGCTATGCCCCAGCAGCTCGCCATATTCTTGGGAAGGCGCAAATTTCTCCCCAAACTCTTCCCGCGATTCGGCACCCATCCGAAAGGCCGCGCCTGCCAGGAAACCTACGATTCCGTCGCCCGAAGCATCGCAGAAAAGCGGCGCGGAGAGTTCGTAATGGGTGGAGTTCTGGGAACAAAACCCGTGAATTTTTGAAATCGTATCGGGTCCTGATTTTTCTACTTCGTAAACGCTTGTGTTGAGCAGAAGCGTGATATTGGGCTCACTGATGGCTTTTTCGAGCAAAATGGTATCAAAAATCAGCGGATTGCTGTCGGGGTTGCGGTACATATTTTCTACCAACAATTCGTCGATAACGCCGCCTTCGCGTGCCCATCGGTTGTTGTTGCCCATGTGGGAGGTGGCTCCTAACACCCACAGCCGAACTTCGCTGGACGCGTTGCCGCCCAATACTGGGCGATCGGTGACCAACACGACCTTGATTCCAGCGCGCGCGGCAGTAATGGCGCCACACAGCCCCGACAATCCCCCACCTACAACGACCAAATCGGTATGATAATGAACGCTTTTTGGAGTTCTTTTTTCTATGGCTTCTGCTTTTATCATGCTTGTTTGCAAAAGTTATTTGTTAT